>JAJRUH010000026.1 GCA_024277895.1 Bacteroidota bacterium
ATACCAGCGATATTGAAGCAACTGTTCATCAGATAATTGAAATTGCAAATGCCGGAGCCGACTATGTTCGACTAACTGTTCAAACAAGTTATGTTGCCGAAAAATTGAAAGATATAAAAAAACTTCTGAAAGAAAAAGGATACGATATTCCTTTAATTGCCGATATTCATTTCAGTCCGAAAGCTGCAGAAATTGCCGCCGTAATTATAGAAAAAGTACGTATTAACCCCGGAAATTATACCGACTTAAAGCAATTTAAACATATAGAATATACCGATGAGGAATATCAAAAAGAAGTTGAAAATTTAAAAACGAATTTTATCCCTTTGTTAAAAATTTGCAAAAAACGCAATACGGCGATTCGTATCGGAACAAATCACGGTTCTTTATCCGACCGTATTTTGAGCCGTTACGGCGATACTCCGGGCGGAATGGTTGAAGCAACAATGGAATTTTTACGTATTTGTAAAGAGGAAAGTTTTACGGATGTCGTAATTTCTATGAAAGCAAGCAATCCTATTGTGATGATTTATGCAAATCGATTATTAGTCATGAAAATGCACGAAGAAGAAATGGATTTTCCTTTACATCTCGGTGTTACCGAAGCAGGAAATGATTTGGAAGGCAGAATAAAATCAGCACTCGGTATCGGCACTTTATTGGCTGACGGAATAGGAGATACAATACGTGTTTCGCTAACGGAAGCACCGGCAAAAGAAATTCCGGTTGCAAGAAAAATTACCGAAATATTTAAACCGGCAAAATTTAAAGATTTTTCCGTACCGATTAAAGTTAATATGCCTGAAAGAAGTTTTCTTGAATATGAAAAACGGAAATCGTTTGAAATTTTGAATATCGGCGGAGAAAATGTTCCGGTTGTAATTTCCCGACTTTCCGGAAAAAATATAATAAAAGAAATTTCTGACAGCGGATTTATTTTTGATGAAAAAAATAAGCAATTTGTCAAAACGGATTTATCGGCTGATTTTCTTTTCGTGAAGACAGAGATAAACGATATTAAACTACCTCCGGAAACCAAAATTATTTCTTTAGCAGAAGATTTAAACTCTGACAATTTAATTTTATTTGATTACAAGAATTTAGTTTCAGATAAATATAAAACCGATACACCTCATTTTATAAAGTTTGATATATCTGAAATTCAGAATATTGAGTTTGAACGTTTAAAAAATCTTCGGAATTCGGTTTTTGTGTTAGATTTAACAAATTCTGTTTCACCCGTTCATTGCGGCAGAGCATTTTTTCTGAAACTTGAAGAATTCCGAATAATAAATCCCGTAATTCTTCAACAAAGTTTCATACAGATAAACGAATATGCTTTATTAAAAGCTTCAGCAGAAATCGGTGCATTATTTATTGACGGTTTCGGCGACGGAATTATGATTTCAGGCGGTGAAAACAACATTTCACAAGCAAACGAATTAAATTTCGGAATATTGCAGGCTTGTCGAACACGAATTTCCAAAACAGAATATATTTCTTGTCCGAGTTGCGGCAGAACATTATTTAATTTAGAAGAAATAACAGAAAAAATTAAAGAAAAAACAGCACATTTGAAAGGTGTAAAAATTGCAATTATGGGTTGCATTGTCAACGGATTAGGCGAAATGGCAGATGCCGATTACGGTTATGTAGGAACCGGAAAAGGAAAAGTTACTTTATATAAAAACAAAGAAGTAATTAGGAGAAATGTTCCCGAAAATGAAGCACCCGATGTTTTATTGCAATTGATAGAACAATATTTATAAATAATTTTCAGTTTTTAATTAAAACCGGTATCTTTGTCAGTTGATTTAAAAAAATATCATTTAATAATGTCAAATTCCGGCAAGTTGCTGAAACATTTTTTAATCCTTTTAATCTTGACAGGCAGTTCGTTTGTTACAAAGTTGTATGCAGGCGAAATTGTTTTAGACGGAATTTACAGAGGCGAAAATCTATATGTTGAAAATCCTTATGCTTCAACAGGTGTGGGTTTTTGCGTTTCGGAAGTATTAGTAAACGGAAGAACGACAACCGATGAAATAAATTCTTCTTTTTTTGAAATTGATTTAAGTATTTATAATTTTCGCTTCGGGGCAATTCTTCATATTGTTATAAAACACAAAAACGGTTGCAATCCGCGAATTTTAAATCCCGAAGTTCTGACACCTGAAAGTACTTTTATAATTAAATCCATAAGTATAGACAAAGACGGTTTTTTAAATTGGTCAACTTTGAGAGAACACGGAAGTTTACCTTTTATTATAGAACAATTTCAATGGAATAAATGGATAAGAATAGGTTCTGTTAAAGGAAAAGGAAAAGGGACATTAAATAATTACCGTTACAGCATACAATTTCATTCCGGCAATAATAAATTCAGAGTCAAACAAATCGGTAAAAATAAAAAACCGCACTATTCTCAAAATACGGAATATTTTAATGATGTTCCGGAAATTACGTTTATTCCCGGAAACGGAGGAAAAGTAACAAATAAAATATATTTTTCGGGCTCAACCCGTTATGAAATATACAATTATTACGGAAAACTTGTAAAAACCGGAACAGATAATGATATTGATATCAGAAGATTAAAGTCCGGAACATATTTTCTGAACTACGATAACAAAACGGAAACTTTCATTAAAAAATAGAATAAATTTCGGCTTATTTTGTTATCATCTGAAAAATCATGAAATATTCATTACCTTTGTCCGTTAAAGTCGAAACAAAGATAAACGAATGGAAGAATATAAATATCTCTCTCATATAAATTCCCCCGAAGATTTAAAGAAGTACAAATACGAAGAATTAATCGCAATTTCAAAAGAACTTCGACAATACATTATTGATATTGTATCGACAAATCCGGGGCATTTTGCTTCAAGCCTTGGAGTAGTGGAACTTACGGTGGCTTTGCATTATGTTTACAATACACCTTATGATAAAATTGTTTGGGATGTCGGACATCAGGCATACGGTCATAAAATATTAACCGGCAGACGGGATTTGTTTTGTACCAACAGACAACTCGGAGGAATTTGCGGTTTTCCGTCAATTCTTGAAAGCAAATATGATGCATTCGGAGTAGGACATTCTTCAACGTCTATTTCAGCTGCTCTCGGAATGGCTGTTTCGGCATATTTAAGAGGAGAAGAAGACCGACATGCGGTTGCCGTTATCGGAGACGGTGCAATGACCGGCGGTTTGGCATTTGAAGGCATGAATAATGCCGGGGTGCAAAAATCTAACTTATTGATAATTCTGAATGATAATAATATGTCGATTGACCCTAATGTTGGGGCATTAAATCAATATTTACTGGATATTACAACTTCTAAAACTTATAATAAAGTTAAAGATGAAGTTTGGAATAAATTGGGAAAAATTAAAAAATTCGGACCAAATACAAGAGCTTTTATTCAAAACATTGAAGGCAGCATAAAGTCTTTAATAATGAAACAAAGCAATATGTTTGAATCTATGAATTTGCGTTATTTCGGACCTGTAAACGGACATGACGTAAACCAATTAGTGAAAATTCTTGAAGACTTAAAAGATATAAAAGGACCTAAACTTCTTCATGTTTTAACGAAAAAAGGAAAAGGCTTTGAAGCTGCCGAAAAAGACCAGACAACTTGGCATGCACCCGGTAAATTTAATAAAAAAACAGGGGAACGACTTTCTGTAAAATCTGATATTCCGCAAGCTCCTAAATTTCAAGATGTTTTTGGCGAAACCATTGTTGAGTTAGCCGAAAAAAATGAGAAAATTATAGGAATTACTCCGGCTATGCCTTCGGGTTCTTCTATGAAAATAATGATGAAAACAATGCCTGAAAGAGTGTTTGATGTGGGTATTGCCGAACAGCACGCAGTAACTTTTTCTGCCGGATTGGCTGTTGACGGTATGATGCCTTTTTGCAATGTGTATTCTACATTTATGCAACGTGCTTATGATCAGGTAATTCATGATGTCGCTTTACAAAAGTTAAATGTGGTATTTTGTTTGGACAGAGGCGGACTTGTCGGTGATGACGGAGCTACGCATCACGGAGTATTTGATTTGGCTTATATGCGCATTGTTCCGAATATGACCGTTGCGGCACCTATGGACGAACCGGAATTGAGAAATATGATGTACACGGCACAACTTTCCGATAAAGGTCCTTTTTCAATTCGCTACCCCAGAGGAAGAGGTGTTACTCCCGATTGGAAAACAGAAATGAAAGAAATTGAAATAGGAACGGGGCGACTAATAAAAGAAGGCGAAGACATTGCAATTTTAAGCATAGGAGCAATCGGAAATTTAGTTTCTGAATTGAAAGATGATTTTGACAAAGAGAAAATAAGCGTTGCACATTACGATATGCGATTTGTAAAACCGCTTGACGAAAAATTGTTGCACGAAATATTTGAAATATTCGATAAAATAATAACACTTGAAGACGGGGTTATACAAGGCGGTTTCGGAAGTGCCGTTTTAGAATTTAAAAACGAAAATAATTATACTTCAGAAGTAAAAAGACTCGGAATACCCGACAAATTTATTGAGCACGGAACACAAAGAGAGCTGCATCATATTTGCGGATACCATCCCGAAGGTATTTTGAAAACCGTTAAGGAAATGATAAAATAAAAATGGGAAAAAATAAGCAGCAAAAATTAGACGAACGATATTTGAGAATGGCTCATATTTGGGCAGAAAATTCTTATTGTAAAAGACGTAAAGTCGGAGCAATTATAGTAAAAGATAAAATGATAATTTCCGACGGTTACAACGGAACTCCTGCCGGATTTGAAAATATCTGTGAAGAAGAAAATAATACCACTAAGCCGTATGTTCTTCATGCAGAAGCAAATGCAATAACAAAAGTAGCAAAATCTCATAACAGCAGCGAAGGTTCTACACTTTACGTTACAACTTCTCCGTGTATGGAATGTTCAAAATTAATTATTCAGGCAGGAATAAAACGTGTAATTTTCGATGAAAAATACAGAATAACAGACGGTCTTGATATTCTCGAAAGAGCAGGTATCGAACTTGTTAATCTTCAAATAAAATAAAAAATATTATATCCTATTCTTAAACTATTTACTAAAATGGAATACAAAAATTCAAAAAAAGCAATATATACTCCGATAATAATTGCATTAATATTAGTTGCAGGAATGTTTATCGGTCGCAATATTTTTCCGCAAAAAACAGATCGTTTTATTTTCACTCCGACAAAAGAATCTTCTTATAATGATAAAATTGATGCTATTTTACAGTTAATACATAATAATTATGTTGAAAAAATTTCTATTGACAGCCTAACAGAAATTGCCATACCGCAAATTCTTCATAATTTAGATCCGCATACATCTTATTTGCCTTCTAAAGTGAATGAAGAAGCACATGAAAGTCTTGACGGAAATTTTGACGGAATAGGGGTACAATTTAATATTCAGAATGACACAGTAATGATTATAAATACTATTTCCGGCGGACCTTCTGCAAAAATAGGGGTTTTGGCGGGAGATCGTATTGTTACGGTGAACGATTCTTTAATTGCCGGAGTCGGTATTACGAATGCCGGTGTTATGAAAATATTAAAAGGCACGGCAGGTTCAACAGTCAAAATCGGCGTTAAAAGAAAAGGAATAAAAGATTTAATTGATTTTGAAATTGTCAGAGGTAAAATTCCGCTTTACAGTGTTGATGTATCGTATATGTTAAATAAAAATACAGGCTACATAAAAATCAGTCGTTTTGCCGGTACTACCTATGCTGAATTTATGAAAGCTGCCGAGAAATTAAAAGCAAAGGGTATGACCGAGTTGGTTCTTGATTTACGGGATAACGGCGGCGGCTATTTAAATGAAGCAGTAAATATTGCAGATGAATTTCTCCCTGCCGGGAAAATGATTGTTTTTACAAAAGGAGCATACAGAAAACGTACCGAATATAAATCAACCGATAACAATGAACTTATTAATATAAAGTTAGCAATATTAATAAATTCTTGGACAGCCTCGGCAAGCGAAATTCTTTCGGGTGCAATTCAGGATAATGACAGAGGTATTATTGTGGGGCGACGCTCATTCGGTAAAGGTTTGGTACAGGAAGAATTTGATTTTAAGGATCATTCGGGAGTTCGAATTACCACAGCAAGATATTATACCCCGGTAGGCAGATGTATTCAAAAATCATATAAAGACGGTTATGAAAATTATTATACCGATATTTATAAAAGAGCTTATGACGGAGAATTGTTAACCGCTGACAGTACTAAATTTCCTGACAGTTTAAAATATACAACCCCCGGAGGTAAAATTGTTTACGGCGGCGGCGGTATTATGCCCGATTATTTTGTTCCCGTTGATACATCGGGATTTACACCTTTTTACAGAGCTGTTACCAAAAAAGGGTTAATCTATAAATTTGCTTTAACTTATGCCGATAATCACAGAAAAGAATTACAAGCACTAAAAACTTATGAGAAAATTAATAATTTTCTTAATAAAAAAAATGTTTTAAAACAATTTATCTCTTATGCCGCAAAACAAGATATTACTCATAAGAACAGTGATTTAAAACTTTCCGGAAAAATAATTAATACTCGTTTAAAAGCATATATTGCCAGAAATATCATTGATAATGACGGTTATTATCCGATTATAAGAGAGATTGACACTGACTTAAAACAAGCAATAAAAATTTTGAATAAGAATAAATAAAAAATTTATTTAAATTCAGTTTGATAAATTAAAAATTATTATAACATTTGCGGAAAATTTTAAATATTATTTGACAATCTAAATTAAAAATTATGGCTTATTACATTAATCCTGATGAATGTACCGCTTGTGGTGCTTGTATTGACGAATGCCCTGTTGAAGCAATTTCGGAAGGTGCAGATTTTTATACAATCGATCCTGAATTATGTACTGATTGCGGTGCATGTGCAGATGTTTGCCCTGTTGAAGCAATAGCTCCTGCAGAATAAACATTTTTTAAAGTAAAAATATAAAAACGACTCATACTTGATTTGAGTCGTTTTTATGTTATATTAGATATCTTACTTTAGGGCTTGCTGAAAAACGCTAAATATATTGTAGTTCAACACTTTATATTTGTATTTTTGTGATAAAGTGCAAGGTTTTTGAATGAAACATATTGAAACCCTTGCACTTATTTTGATAAAACTACCAAATTTTTGCTG
>JAJRUH010000027.1 GCA_024277895.1 Bacteroidota bacterium
AGAAAGATGATGTGCCTGTGGGCAGCTAAAATATTTTACACAAGTGCAAGGAAATAGGGTGAAATGAATTAAAAACCTTGCACTTGTATATGGAAATACCCTTATAAGTAACTGAAACACAAATATATTAGTGTTTTTAAGCAAGCCCTGTTTATTTTCGAATTATTTTATACGCTGTTACCGTATTATGATAAAAAGTCGGAACTAAAATCATATCTTTGTCCGCACAATATTCTATATCAGCTGCTTGTACAGTATCTTTTGCTGTATTCAAAACTAACTTTATATTTTTGTCAGAATTGGAGATATGTATATGACCGCTCCAATCCGAAAAAATAAATTGACTTTTTCCTATTGATTCCAAGCCGTCAATACCGCCGGTATTATCAATATAAGTTTTTATATTCTTTGTTTTTATATCTGCCGACAAGATTTTATTTCCGGTTCCTACAAGCAAATTCCCTTTATAAACGAATAAACCGTTAGGACTCACAAATTCTGGAGACTGCAACCAAACATTAAAAGTTTCGTTTTTCAAAACCCAAATTTTTCCGGTTTCCGTATCTGACACATAAACATTTCCCGTTTCATCAATATCAATATCGTTCAAAAACTTTGCATCTGCAGCTTGATATCTTTTTATAATTTTACCTTCAGAAATCGAAATTTCTGCAAGTTCGTCAATATCGGCAACAAATAAACTGCCTTTATAAATTCCCGTCCCTTTTGGTGCATTCAAACCTGTTACCCATTTCTTTTTAATAATTTTCCCGTTAAGCGAAACCTTTGAAATAAATCCGTTCCCGTCCTTATCCGCAGGTTTACCGTTAATATTTGAAACATATAAAATTTGATTAACAGAATCATATTTTACGGATTCGGGCGTTTTTAAGCCGGCAGAAGTTTCCCAAAGAAATGCAAGTGTATCGGAATATTCTGTTTTATTGTTTGTTATAACAGTTGTAGCTTTCGGCTCGGAACACGCATTATTGAAAAATCCGAGTATAACAGAAACAATTACAACTACCGGTATTTTTATTTTTCTCATAATTATTTGTTTTATGTAAATTTACGAAAAATTTAAATATAAAAATCTGTAATAATAAAAATTAAGAGATATGGAAAATAAAGAGAAAATTTTAAATGCCTTTAAAGAGAGCGAGCAACCCTTAAAAACCGGAGAAATTGCCGAAAAAACCGGTATTGATTCAAAAGAAGTCGGTAAACTGATAAAAGAATTAAAATCTGATGATAAAATTTATTCACCGAAAAGGTGTTTTTATGATATCAAAAAATAATTTCTGAAACAATTAAGGGTTTCACAAAATGAAACCCTTAATTATATTTTATAAGACCTGAATAATTATTTTATTCCGCATTTTTTTGCGATATTTTTAGGAATTGCATCTTTATGAATCAAAATTGCAATGGTTTTTATTTTTACATAATCTTTTGACATATAAAGATATCCGCCGTATTTATTATAATCGTTACCCCACGAATTTTTTGTTAAATAGTATAAGTCTCCTTCTTTATTTTTTGCTGTTCCGACAAGTTGCATTAAATGATCATCAGTTGTTGTAAAATTATCAAAAGTTCTTTGACGATAAGCCTGAAAACTACTTTTTTTAATTCTTGTAATATCAATATCTCTCAATTTTGCAGTTCCGGTTTTATTATCCCATTTTTTTTCACTCACATCACCATCCCAATCAACAGAATAGCCGTTTTCAAGTGCATTATTGATTATCTTCATTAAATCTTCCAAAGGAATATTATAATATCTGTTATGTGCCCAGTTATCAGGCAATTCCAAATCAATAAGTGTATAAAACGGATGGTGGGTGTAAGAAGTAAATTCAAAATAATCATCAGGATTTATTCCGACAAGTTTTTTATTAAAAGAAATCGGTGTGTATGTTTTCCCTTTATAAGAAAAATTTTTGGGCGGTGCACCCAAATAGGCATCAAGAATACCTTTAAAAGACAGAAACCAAGTGGGGGAAAGAATTTCTTTGGCTCCGTCAACTGCATTTTTAACCACCGAATGTAAATCTTTATCTAATTCCGAATGATTGTAATACGGTAAATCATATTTCTTCCCCGGATAAGCAGAAACCGGCATTAATCCGTATCTTCTTATAACATTCATAACATCGTGAGCTTGTCCGCCCTCCGATAAATTAAAATTCCCGTGATGACGCACATAATCGTATGCTTTGTCAATATATGAATAATAGACAAAATACATCGGGGATAAATTTAATTCTGATTTTCCGAGTCGCAATGCTTCGGTTTCAAGGTAGGAAGTTGTTGCAAATGACCAGCAAGTTCCTGTCAGTTGTTGATTTTTTACCGGAGTTGTTTTAATTTGTTTAATTATTGTAAAATCAGGATGTGTCTGAGCAAAACCCCATTGAACAAAAAATAAAACGAATAAGGTGAGAAATAAGTGTCTTTTCATCGGTATATTATTAATTAATTAATTAAATGTATCACAAATATATAAATTTATTTCAAAATTTCTCCCAATAATGTGGCAGATGTACAGGAATTCACTTTAACATTCACATAATCTCCTGTTTTTGCATCTTCTTTGTTAAAAACAATAACTTTATTTTGTGAATTTCTGCCGAATAGTCGATCATCGGATTTTTTTGAAAACCCTTCAATAAGCACTTCAAAAACTTTGCCGACATCTTTCTCATTACTTTGTAAAGATAATTTCTGTTGTAGTGTAATTATTTCATTTAATCGTCGTTTTTTTATTTTCTCATCGATATCATCTTCAAAATTACGAGCTGCAAAAGTATTCGGTCGTTCGGAATATTTAAACATATAAGCAAAATCATACCCGACCTTTTCCATTAATGCCAGTGTATCTTTGTGATCTTGCTCTGTTTCACCGCAAAAACCCGAAATTATATCAGTAGAAATTGCACAATCCGGTATATATTTTCTGATTGCCTGTATTCGGTTCAAATACAGTTCACTCGAATACCCTCTTTTCATTTTTTCAAGCATCAAATTACTTCCCGATTGCACCGGCAAATGAATATATTTGCATACATTATTATAAGAAGCCATAATTTTAATAACTTCATCCGTAAAATCCTGCGGATACGAAGTTGAAAAACGTATTCTTACTGAAGGATTAATTTCAGCAGTCATTTTCAGTAAATGTGCAAAATTAACTTCGCCGTTATTCCAATTATATTTATCAACATTTTGTCCGAGTAAAGTAACTTCTTTATATCCTTCCGAAATAACTTCCCGTACTTCCCTCAATATACTTTCAGGGTTTCGACTGCGCTCCCTGCCTCTTGTAAAAGGCACCACACAATAAGTACACATATTATCACAACCTCTTGTTATTGAAACAAATGCCGTAACATTATTGGCATCTTTTCTTACAGGACTGATTTCTGCATAGGTTTCTTCTCTCGATAATAACACATTTACTGCCTTTTGTCCGGTTTCAACTTGTTTTACGAGTTGCGGCAAAGTTCTGTATGCATCCGGACCGGCAACAATATCAACCATTTTTTCCTCTTGTACCAATTGTTCTTTTAAACGTTCAGCCATACATCCTAAAATACCTATAATCAAACCCTTACGCTTTTTCTTTAACGCATTTAATGCTTGTAAGCGGTTTCGAATTCGTTGTTCGGCATTATCTCTCACAGCACAGGTATTTATAAAAATAACATCCGCAGTCTCAACTTTATTCGTTAAGGCAAATCCGTTATCAAGCATAATAGAATTCACAACCTCACTGTCGGAAACATTCATTTGGCAACCGTAAGTTTCAATATATAATTTCAAAGCATCCGAATTTTCCGAAGCCTGAACAATCCTTTCCTCAGAAGTTTTATATTTCTTTATGTTCATCAGTTTAATGTCTTTTTATCCTTAAAATCGCAAAAATAACATTCTTGAAGTTAAATAATCATTTTTAAAACGAAATATTTATAATCTAAATAAATGTTAAAATTCACTTTTTTTATTGTTTTTATAAAATAAAAGCCCAGATTTGTCGACTGATTTTTAAATTAACAATGAATAATATGGAATTTTTAAATACTGTAATTATCGGAACCGGCAGTTACACGCCTAAAAAAATTATAAAAAATGAAGAATTTCTTAATCAAGATTTCTTCTCGGAAGATCATAAAATTATTCAAGCACCCGGAGAAGAAATTATTGAAAAATTTCAGGCAATTACGGGAATAGAAGAGCGAAGATATGCGGATGATAATATGAACACCTCCGATTTAGCCGGTTTTGCGGCAGAAAAAGCCTTAAAAGATGCCGATATTGACCCCGAAACATTGGATTATATCATTTTAGCACATAATTTCGGTGATGTTCACAAAGGAAATTTCCAATCGGATCTTCTGCCGAATATGGCTTCAAGAGTAAAACATTTCTTACAAATTAAAAATCCGAATTGTATTGCTTATGATATTCTTTTCGGATGCCCGGGATGGATACAAGCATTTTTACAAGCACATTCTTACATTAATTCCGGAATGGCAAAACGTATTTTAGTTATCGGAGCAGAAACACTTTCTCGAGTTAATGACAAATATGACAGAGATTCTATG
Source organism: Bacteroidota bacterium (assembly GCA_024277895.1). Classification (GTDB taxonomy): domain Bacteria; phylum Bacteroidota; class Bacteroidia; order Bacteroidales; family JAADGE01; genus JAADGE01. The sequence continues at coordinate 4,608 of JAJRUH010000027.1, forward strand.
ATTTTTGCAGACGGAGCCGGTGCAGCCGTTATCGAAGCACAAGAAAGTAATGAAAAGAAAGGTCTACTCTCTTTTTCTGTAAGAACGGATACCTATAAAGAAGCATTTTATTTATATGCGGGAAAATCAACCAATCCGTATATTAACCAAGATATCAGATATATTAAAATGTTCGGCAGAAAAATTTATGAATATTCTTTAATAAATGTTCCGCTTGCTATGAAACTATCATTGGATCGTTCCGGATATGATATTAAAGATTTAAAAAAAATAATCATTCATCAAGCCAATGAAAAAATGGACGATGCTATGGTTCACCGTTTTTACAAACTTTACGGAATGCATAAGAAAATGCCGAAAGACATTATGCCGATGAGTATTAATAAGCTGGGTAACAGTTCGGTAGCTACAATACCGACTCTGTATGACGATATTCTTAAAAACATATATCCGAAACATCAAATTAATGAAGGTGATTTAATTATGTTTGCTTCCGTAGGTTCCGGAATGAATATCAATTCTATTGTGTATAAATTGTAATAAATTCTGCGGAAATTAAAAAATACGAAACAGATAAACATTTGTTTCGTATTTTTTATTTCGCCGATACTGTAAAATCAATTAAATTAAACTTATAACCGAAACCTAATTCATTCAAATCATTTAATTAGATACTAATTTTTTAAAAAAAATCCTGTTTTCGGAAAAAAGATTATTCTTTGTATATCAACAGGATAAATTTATTTTCACAATAATTTCATTACCTCAGAAGTAAAAAATAAGTTTCTTAATGTATTTTATATGCTTACTTTACTGACTTTTTTTATTTTTACATAAAAAATAGGAAATTATGCACGTAACTGTAAACAGAAAGGATTTAAAATTCAAACCGGATACATCAAGAGTGATTGCTCGTTTTATGTACACCAATGATGAACGCAGTAAACAGATGATACGAGAAGTTTTGTCTGTGCAGGATGATGCCGTAACGATTTCCTTGAGTCAAATATTAAGAAGTTATTCCAAAAGGCATCGAAATATTTCGAAAATTTTCGAAAATCATTTTAACAAATTAACACATCTTTTCGACGAACTGAATATTGACCCTGACAGTATCGACATCAACAAAAAACTATTAATCGGTTCATATTTCACTATGGAATTTTCCATTGAATCAGCTGCTTTATTTAACCCTTCGATGGTTGATCATCCCGATCAAACAGAATTGGAACCAGGAGAAAAACGCGTAATATTAAGTTTCAGAGGTACCGGAGAGGGGCATATATCATCTGTGGTATTTCGGTGCGGTATTTTGACTAAAGATAATAATTTAATTATGGAACCGGTCGGAAATATGCTTGCAGAAGCAGAACTGATAAAACGTTTTGTGTATGACAAGACAAAATTTATAAAAAAATTAGACGATCTTCAGTTTTTTGCCAATAAAGTTTCACCGAATTTTGTTTTAGAACAATTAGGAGATCAATTCACCTACGGAGAATTAATCAGGAGCATTGAAGAAATCAAAAATACACGGACTTTATCTTTAAAAAAGAAAATGGTTTTAGATCAAATGTTGTGGTTAGCATCATCCCATTATGAAATTGATTTTTCTATGGATTCTGCTTTATCTGAACGCGTAATTTTTCCGATTGCTCAAAGTGAAAAAAAGGGAATTGAAGATGCTCGTTTTGTAAAGTTTACCGACGATAACGGTGAAATTACATACTATGCAACTTATACAGCTTATGACGGCAATGCAATTATGCCTAAATTAATTGAAACCAAAGATTTTTATCATTTTAAAGTATTACCCCTTCACGGAGAAATTGCACAAAACAAAGGAATGGCTCTTTTCCCCAGAAAAATTAACGGAAAATTTGCCATGCTGTGTCGTATTGACGGTGTCAATAACTATCTGGCTTTTTCAGATGATATTACCATTTGGCGAAAAGCCAAACTTATACAAAAACCAAAATTCCCTTGGGAAATTGTACAAATAGGAAATTGCGGCTCTCCCATAGAAACAAAAGACGGCTGGCTGATGATTATGCATTCCGTCGGTCCGATGAGAGAATATGTTCTTTCAGTATCTTTATTTGATTTAAAAAATCCGGAAAAAGAACTCGGCAGATTAAAAAACCCTTTAATCATTCCGAATGAAGAAGAACGCGAAGGCTATGTGCCGAATGTTGTTTATTCCTGCGGTTCAATTCTTCATAACGGAGATGTTGTTATTCCTTATGCTATGTCTGATTGGGCTTCGACATACGCAACCGTAAATTTGAAAGAATTACTTAATGTGCTGAAAAAATCGAATCATAATGAACCTGCAAATTAAAATAGCTGAATTAGGGCTTAACTAGGGCTTGCTGAAAAACACTAATGTATTTGTATTTCAGTTACTTATAAGGTTATTTACATATACAAGTGCAAGGTTTTTAATTCATTTCACCCTATTTCCTTGCACTTGTGTAAAATATTTTAGCTGCCCACAG
>JAJRUH010000028.1 GCA_024277895.1 Bacteroidota bacterium
ATCAGCAGTTGCCACTGCATCTCCCAAACGAACATAACCGTTTTGTCCCTGAGTAAACTGATATGTTCCCAAATCAACCCAAGAACCTTGATTAGCAAGTTGATTGACAGATACGGAAGTGTTTCCGCCGGCATAATAAATTTTGTAATAGGCCGAACTTGTAACAGCGGCAGAAGAATACAAATCTGTAAAAGTTGAAGGGATATAAACTTCAACTTTGTAGGAGGCAGAACTCGGCAAATTTGGCGTCCACGAAACCCAACAAACATCAGAACTTGCACCGCCTTCGCCGCCTGTCCACCAAATATGACCGCTGCTGCCGGCAGTATTTTTAACGTGTCTGTAATAACGCTGTGTAGCACCGTCTTGGGTATTGTTCATATAAAAACCGTGATTGTAATAAATATTTTGGATTCTTAAATCATCGTAAACAGGTTGCGAACTGCGAGCGGTAAGTGTCCATGCAACTGTTCCGTGCGAACCGTCGGGATCAAAATTTTGGTAGCCGTTATTGTAGCCGGGCCAATCGTAATAACTGTCTTTTCCGTCATACGAGGGGTATCCCGGGGTATTCTTATTTCCCCACGGGTCATTCATAATCAAAGTATGCTGATTATTAACATATCCGACACATAAAGTTAAGTGCCCAGATTGTGTTATCCACGAACAAATCGGTTGAGGATATTCGTTGTTGATTTCAGTTTGAGTTTTTGTAAATGTAGCATTGTTTGTCCAAACATAACTCCCCGAAGCCATATCGTGAAGATTTTGATAATTTCGCATACCATCACCTCCTCCGGGCGATGTATAAGGCGAAATCCACATATAAGCATATCCGCCGTAAGCATTTTTTGAAGAAGAATAAGCATCAAAAGAAAATTCGTTATATTTGTATCTGTCAAGTACATATCCGCCATAATCGGTTGTAGTTTTACCTGTTACATATGTGTAGCTTGTTGCAGATTCTGGCCATTTCGGCAAGCGGTTGTAATATGCCAACGCCATATTTGAAGTTGTGGGAGCACAAGCCGAACCGCCGTTTCTGCCGGTAGGGGCATCGTATTTTTGATGAATATAAGGTACATCATTTGTTAAATGTGTAATTGATTTTGCTTGCGAAAATTTACTGACATCGTAGAACTCAGGTTTTAAATTTTGAGGATTGTCAAGAAGAATTGTTGATGTTGTTATTGCTGATTTTGAGGCGTTTAATATTGCCCTGATAATTTGTCGTTTGTCATAGATTTGATATAAAATTCCGTCGTGTAAATCAAATGAAGGTGTCATTTCAAAAATGTTATCTGTAAAAGTAATTTGACGGATATTTTTTCCTCGAAAATCTGAAATAAAAATATCAGATGATTTTAAAATAAAATCAGAAGCATCAGTTTTTTGAAAAACGATATTTTCGGAGTTTTTATCCCAGTTCCCGGCACCGCCTTTTCCTATTTTATAAAGATTATGTGTATTAAAATCAAAAACCAGCAGTTCGTAATTTCGGTTTTGAAATAAAAGTTTTTTACTGTCGGGAGACCATTTCGGATAAATTACGCCCTTTCCGTCATTCGTCAACTTTTCCTCTTTTCCGTTATTCAGATTTTTGACAATAAAAAACTCTTGATTAACATCGTAAACCAGATATTTTCCATCGGGAGAAACAGGAGTCAGGTTGGAATTTCCGGTGTTTATTTTTAATGCTTTTGTAGAGTTCTCTGTATTGTTATATGTTATTTGATTTGATTTTTCAGAATAACCGGAGAGCAAAAATGATTTGTTTTTTTTCAGGTCGAAATATGCGGGGGCTTGTTTTCCGGTTTCACGGATTGATTTATATGAAATGTATCTCCCGTCAGGAGAAACAGAAAAATAACGCCCGCACCCGGGAGATTGGACAAGGATTTCAACTTTATTTTTATTTAAAAGAAATATTTGAGACGCATAATTATCGGAAAAAACTATTCCGTAAGGCGTTTCAACGGGAGTTATAAAATATCCGTTATTTTCTGCTGAATATGCCTCATTTTGGCTTATTTGTGCATTAATTTTCAGAGACAAAAATAAAGAAAGAATAATAACTACAGTTTTGATTTGTTTCATTTTTAATAATATTTTTTATGTTTTTAATACAAATATACGAGTTTTTATTAAAAAGGTTTTGGGGCTAATCAATGTCTTTTACAATTTCGGATAGAAGGTTTAGTGTATAATCTATTGTATTCTTATGTGTTCTGAAACTTAAAACCGCCAAACGAAGCCAAATGACACCGTTTAGTTTTGTTGAAGAAAGAAAAACTTTTCCGTCTTTTTTAACCTTTTCTATAATATCAAGATTGAAGCGATTTGCATCTTTATTTTTCGGGACATAACGATATATCATAACCGATAACTCGGGAAAGGGTCCTGTTTCAAAGCCGATTTTTTTAATTTCTTCATAGAAATATCGTGTTAAAAGCAATTTTTCTTCCAATGCCGCCTTAAACGGTTTTAATCCGTATAATTTTAAAGGCAGCCACATTCTTAAACCTCGAAAATGTTTGGTAAGCTCCGGAGATAAATCTGCAGGAGACGGCTCATTAAAAGTTTCAACTTTATCCTGCATATAGTTTGCCTGATAACTGTGTGTTTGATTTAAAGCATTGATGTCTTTTACTAAAACCGCACCTATTCCGTACGATAAAAACAAACCTTTATGCGGGTCAATTGTAACGGAATCGGATTTTTCAATACCTTTAAATTTTTCTTTTTCGGAATCAACCAAAATAAAAAACCCGCCGTATGCAGCATCGGTATGCATCCACATATTATTATCTTTTGCAATTTCGGCAATTTCGTCTAATGAATCAATTGCTCCGGTATCTGTTGTTCCGGCAGCAGCAACAACTAAAAAGGGAATTAAGCCGGCATTTTTATCTTTTTCAATCGTTTTTTTTAATAGCTTTATATCCATTTTGTAATGTTCCGTTACCGGAATATATCTTATAATTGCCTCGCTTAAGCCGGAAATTCTGATTGCTTTCTTAACAGAATGGTGTGCTTGATTTGTCAGATAAATAACTGATTTTGTAATATTTATACTTGTAATATTTTTCGCATCTCTTGCCGCGGCAATTGCAATTAAAGTTGCAACAGATCCTCCGGATGTCAAATTTCCGGATGCCGTTTTCGGAAAACCGACGATGCTGCACATCCAACGAATCATAGAATTTTCCAATTTTACGGCACCGGGTCCCGCATAATAAATTCCGGCATATTTGTTAAAAACCGCAGCTAAATAATCTCCCAAAGATGTAGCATATACGCCTCCTCCGGGAATATATCCCAAGTGCCCTCCCGATGCGGGATTTAGTCCGGGAATATCAATATCATTTTTTGTTTGCCGTAATATTTCTTTAATATCTTGCGGACTGTCCGAAATATCAAAATTTATTTTATTTATATCTTCTTCCGCATATTCGTTAAATGCATTAATGTCATTAACCGTATTTAAAAAGTTGTTTGAATATTCAAGAACATTTTTACTCCATTTTGTTCTGATTTCTTCATTCGGCTCAAGAAATAACGCTTGTTTTTCAAGTTCTTGCAGTTTTTTTATCATCTTTTACATTTTTAAAAGAAACAAATTTATAATGAAAATTTTTAAATTTCAGAAAAACACATTTGAAAGGCACAAAAAAGAGCTATTTAAGAACAAACATCTAAAACTGAAGTTTTGTTCTGACGGAATCAATTTGTTCCTGCGAACCTACAACGGCAACCATATCGTGTTTTCTGATTCGGGTATAACCGCCGGGCAACATTACCTGGTTGTTTCTTGTTATTGAAATAACCAACACCCCTATCGGGAAACGTAAATCTTTTAAATACATTCCGTGAACATCATCGGCAAGAACTTCAATTTCTTCTGTTTCCTGATTTTCCTGCATCCCGAGCAAAATCGATGTTGCGTGCGGTGAACGGACAAAGTGCTCCAATAAAGTAATTAATGCTGCCGTAGGAGCAACAACAATAACTCCGAATTCTTTAAAACGTTTAATATTTCCGCGAGTTTCAAGTACAACAATAACATTAGGGGTTCCGAATTTTTCGTAAATCATTTCGCTGATTTCAAAAGCAATATCTTCGTTGCGGATAATAACAACAGAATCTGCCGATTCGAAACCGGATTTTTTTAATACATCATAATTTATTTCTTCAACCAAGTTAAGTTCCACTTCTTTGCAAAATGAAGTATCAACATCTTTTCTGTCAGAAATAATTTTAACGGAATACCCTTCTCTTTTCAAAGTTTTTGCTAAAAGAACAGCTTTTCCGCCTAATCCTATTATAAAAACATCTTTGTGAAAATCAAATTTATAATCTTTTGATTTTAAATGTGCTTCACCCGATTTCATAATTGAAAACTTCATTAAAGGCGGTCCTATAAACTGATTAATAACAATAACGGCAATCATTACGGCTTCAAATTCAACTCCGAAACCGACAAAATGAGCCGAAATAATCGTTATAAGTCCTAAGCTGATACCTGCTTGCGTAATATAAGGCATCCAGCTTGTCAGTTTTTCTTTAACGGATTCTTTAAGAATTATGCTTCCCGTAAAAGATGCGACAAACACCGAAAAAATTCTTATTCCGAACAATAACAAAGCAACAGCCCAATATTTAATCAAAATATCCACAGATAAAGTTGCTCCGATTAAAGTAAAAAAAGCTGCATAAATATAATGCCCGAAACGGTTTGTCAGTTTTTCAAGATTTATTCGGTATTCGGTATAGTTCGTAACATAGAAACTTGCTACAATGCCGATTAGCAGCGCTTCCAAATGAATGGGAATTGTTAAAAAACTGCCGGTAATATTCGTAACAAAACCGGATAAAATAAACATACTCCAACCCAATAATAAAACAACGGCAATATCAAGATATTCGGTTTTTACGATTTTAAAATTCAATTCCAAAATTTTTCCGTAAACCAAACCTATTAAAATACTGAAAAACAAATCGGCAAAGACAACGAGTATTTCTGAAAAGTTAAAATTATTTCCGCTTATTAATACTTCTGCAACGGCAAATGTTCCGGCAAACAGTATAATTACAAAAATATCCTTAATTACCGTAACCCCGAGAGATATTTTCGTAAATCGTCCTTTTGCTCGCAACTCATTAATTACGGCAATTGCAGATGCCGGAGAGCTGGCAATAAAAATTGTCGATATAAGCAAACTTATTGCAATTTTCGTATTTTTTCCGGCATTTGCGGTAAACGGAATATAGTCCGAAAAAATATATATAATAATAAAACTTACCGTGAAAATAACAACCAGTTGAACAGCTGTCATTATACCGATATCTTTCACTTTGTCTCGGATTTCTTTTAAATAAATTTCTGTTCCGGAAGCAAATGCAATAAAAGCCAGTGAAATATCATTAATAAATTCAAGACGATTCAAATTTCCGGGCAGCATTTTCAGCAAATACGGTCCGGCTAAAATTCCGATGATAATAAAGCCGGTAATCAGCGGCAAATGAATTTTTTGAAAAATCTTTGCCAAATGACCCGATGCCGTTACGATAATTCCGAAAGCAACAATTACCGAAACAATTGCCGTTATTTCATTTCCCGAAAAGTTAAACACCTTAAATTTTTTTGATAAAATTAAATAAAATTTATTAAAAATGTTATTTTTTAAGGTTTGCTTAATTTTAATACTTTTGGATTTTAAATCAAAAAAATGGGGGAAATTTGTGTTCATTGCGGAGAAGATTGCGGAAAACATCCGATTATGTGGCAAAACAAGCCGTTTTGTTGTAACGGGTGTAAAACGGTATATCAACTTATAAATAAAAGTAATCTTTATTCATATTATGAAATTGAAGAAAATCCCGGAATTAAAGTTGAGCTTGAAAGTTTTGACGACAAATATGCCTTTCTCGACAAAGAAGAGGTAAAAGAAAAGCTGTATGAATTTAAAGAAGGGGATATAGCAAAAGTTACGCTTTTTATTCCGGTAATACATTGTGCTTCTTGTGTTTGGCTTTTGGAAAATTTGAACACACTAAATAAAGGAATTTCAAGTTCGATGGTAAATTTTGTTAAAAAAGAAGTTTCCGTAACTTTTAACGAAAAAGAAATATCCTTGAGACAATTGGTTGAATTATTAGCATCAATTCATTATATTCCGCATATTACTCTTGAAAAAAAGAACGAGCACGACGAGCGAAAAGAAGAAGCCAAAAAACTTCTGAAAAAAATAGGCGTTGCCGGTTTTGCTTTCGGAAATACTATGCTTTTAAGTTTTCCGGAATATTTCGGCGTAAAAGATTTCAGTTATAAGTTTCTTTTCGGAATGTTGAACTTAGCTTTTGCAATTCCCGTAATTTCATACAGCGGAAGCGATTATATAAAATCTGCGTTCAAAAATCTTTTCAAAAAAATTATAAATATCGATTTGCCGGTTGCAATAGGAATGCTTGCCATATTTTTGGAAAGTGCTTATGAAATTTTAAGCCATTCGGGTTCGGGATATATGGATTCGCTTACAGGCTTTGTTTTCTTTTTGCTGATAGGGAAGTGGTATCAAAATAAGACATACAGAGCATTGTCTTTTGAACGAGATTACAAATCCTATTTTCCGATTGCCGTTACGGTTTTGGAAAACGGAAAAGAAGAAAGTATTTTACTTGAAAATCTGCAACCCGGACAAAAAATATTAATTAGAAATTTAGAACTTATCCCGGCAGATTCAAAACTTCTTAAAGGAGAAGCATATATTGATTATAGTTTTGTTACCGGAGAATCGCAGCCGGTGAAAAAAAATATCGGAGATATAATTTATGCCGGCGGCAGGCAAGTCGGCGAAGCTCTGGAATTGGAAGTTACGACGGAAGTTTTACAAAGTAAGCTGACAAAACTTTGGAATCAAGACAATAAAGACGAAATAAAAGAAAAAGATTTATCTTCGGTTGTCGATAATATCAGTAAATATTTTACGGTTGTTGTTTTATCGATTGCATTTATAACGGCTGTTGTTTGGTTTTTTATTAACCCGAAAGTTGCACTGCTTTCTTTTACAGCGGTTTTAATTGTTGCCTGTCCGTGTGCTTTGGCTCTTTCTCTTCCTTTTTCTTTCGGCACCGCAATGGGAATTTTCGGAAAAAACGGTTTTTACCTGAAAAAAACTAATGTTGTCGAAAAACTTTCAAATGTTGACACCATTGTTTTTGATAAAACCGGAACTATTACAAAATCAGACGGTTTGGAAGTAAAATATTTCGGTGAAAAACTTTCAGAAGAAGAATTTTCTTTAATAAAATCGGTTACGCGACAATCAACACATCCGATGAGTTCCGCCGTTTACGAATATTTAAATAAATATCCGTCAAAAGAAATAAAAGATTTCAGAGAATTGCCGGCAAGAGGTGTTATCGGAATTTTTAAGGACAGAAAAATTAAAGCCGGCTCATACGAATTTATTTACGGAAACGAAAGCGGGAAAGCAAAACAGACAAGTGTTTATATTTCCGTAAACGACAAGCCGAAAGGATATTTTACGGTAGAAAACAAATACAGGGAAGGGCTTGAAGAAATTATTCGCAGTTTGGAAAAAGATTACGAGTTACACTTAATTTCCGGCGATACCGATGCCGAAAAAGAAAATCTTCTGAAACTTTTTAAAGATGAAAATAAGTTGAATTTCAACAAATCACCGGTTGAAAAATTAGAATACATAAAAGCCCTTAAAGCACAAGGCAAAAATGTTATGATGACGGGTGACGGGCTTAATGATGCCGGAGCTTTAAACGAAGCAAATGTCGGAATTTCGGTTGCAGACGATATTTACCATTTTTCGCCGGCTTGCGATGCAATTCTCGAAGCCGAAAAATTCAAATCGTTAAATAAATTTATTAAATTTACGAAAGCATCTGTTAATGTCGTGAATGTCAGCTTTTTAATTTCTTTTATTTATAATGTTGCCGGACTGTATTTTGCCGTTACCGGACAACTGTCGCCTATTATTGCCGCTATTTTGATGCCGGCAAGTTCAATATCGGTAGTTGCATTTGTCAGTTTTGCATTAATTTTACTTTCAAAAAGGAAAAAATACAGATTTTGATACCAAAAAAAGAAGAAATAAAACGAATTTTTAAAAAAGGCATTTTTCTTTTATTGCCGATATATGCCGTTTGGGTTCTTTATATTGAATTTATGCCGATGTATTATAACCGACCGACGAACACCCGTTGGTATTTTTTAAAAGAAAGTTTGAGCGGGAAATATAAAATTCCCGAAGCAAATAAAATTTTTTTGGGAGAATCAAGGCTGAATGCCGGAATTGATTTTACGAAAATTGATTCGTCATATAGTTTTGCATCCGGAGGTTCGTCGCCTGTCGAAATGTATTATATTTTCAAAAAATATCTGCAAAAACATCGCAAACCCGATACGGTTTTTTTATCAATATCTCCTCGGTTTTTTTCGGAAATTTTTGCTTTTTGGCATTATGCCGTAAGAAATAATGTTATAGATTATTCCGATTTTAAAGAAATTATTTCGCTTAAAGAAAAAAATGATACTGTTTTAGGAGGTTTTTGCATTCCGAATTTTTTCTTATATAAAGCAGATTATCTCGGCTATTACCAAGACGATGTTTTGTATAATTATGTTTTTACCGGATACGCAAAAAATGAAAAAATGATTGCCGAGATGCAAAAAATGTGCGGAGCCAGACCGCATCCCGGATTAAAAGATTCTTGTTCCGTTTTGAATTACGAAACAAAATATAAGCATTTCCTTCCGTCTCCGCTTCTTGAAACTTATTTTAACAAAATTTTAAATCTGTGCAGAAAAGAAAATATTAAATTGATATTTTTTTCAATGCCGATGAACGAAAGCTCCTTTAAAAAATTAACACCGGATTTTATTTCTGAGTATGAAATCTTTATAAATCGCAGCAAAAAGCATTTTCCCGAATTTGAAATTTCCGACAGCTTATATTTTTATGCCGATAAGTTTTTCGGCGATGCTTCGCATTTGAATAAAAAAGGAAAAGAAAAATTTACAAAGTATTTTAAATCCGAATATTTTTCAAAGAAATAATAACTTTATATAATTTCTGTATTTAATTTTTAATCAATGGTTTTAAATGTCAATTAATTTGTAAAATTTATCCGATCGCCTGATTTTTTCTTTAACGGGAATTGAAATTACCTGTCCTTTTACGGCTTTGTCTGCGGGTTTTTCGTTAAATCGTATTTCTTTTACTTTTGTTTGAATCACTCCGGTTGTGGGTCCCGTTATCAAAATTTCGTCACCGACATTCAATTTGTTCGACTGCATTAAAAACTCTCCGACTTTTATTTTTGAGAACCAGTTATTGACTTTTCCGAGAAAAATTTTCTGTTTTGTTGCTTTCGAACCGTAATCTTTACTCCACTCTCCGAGTTTTCTGCCGAGATAGTAGCCGTCCCAAAAGCCGCGATTAAAAACCGTTGATAAACGTTCTGTCCAATCTTTAATTTTTTCTTGCGAAAATGTTTCGTCATAAACACTGTCAACAGCTTCTTTGTAACACTCGACCGTTGTTTTTACGTATTCGGCAGGGCGGGCTCGTCCTTCAATTTTTAAAACTTTCACTCCGGCATCCAAAACTTTGTCGATAAAATTTATTGTCATTAAATCTTTGGGCGACATTATGTATTCGTTATCAACTTCAAGCTCAAAGCCGGTTTCTTTGTCGGTTACGATATATGCTTTACGGCAGGTTTGCAGGCAGGCGCCTCTGTTTGCCGACGAATTTTGTTCGTGCAGGCTCAAATAACATTTTCCGGAAATTGCCATACACAAAGCAC
>JAJRUH010000029.1 GCA_024277895.1 Bacteroidota bacterium
AGCAAAATTTTGACTCATCTTTTGTGTATAGTAATTGATAAAAAATCCGGAAGCAATTAATAGCAAAATACTTGCAGCTATTTTCCAAAATTTGTTTGCCTGTTTGCTTATTTGTTTTTTGTTAAAAATAAAATAGTTATCAATTTTTACATTGAGTTCACCGGTAATTGTTGTAATTTTTGAAGGATTTTTCATGTGCTGCAAGCCTTCAAATACATCATTACATGCAGGACAAGCATTGATATGCTTTTCAAATAAATACACTTCTTTGGCAGAGAGTTTTCCGTATATGTAATGCTGCATTTGCTCAATACTTAAGCAAGTGCCCGTTTCAAAAATGCTATGTATAATCTTTTTATTCATTCTACTTATTACCCTTTAGGGTAAAATTAAGTGTTTATATTTTGCGAAAGAACAATTAAAATTAATCCTCCAGCACTCATCTTTTGCAAAATAATTTTTAGATTTCTTTTTCCGTTTTGTATATAGCTTTTTACTTTTTTTTGTGAAAATCCGGTAATTTCAGCAATTTCTTTGTACATTTTTTCGTCCAAATAAAATAATTGAATGCATTTTTTTTGTTCCGGTTTTAGCTTTTCTAATGCTTTTTCTAAGTTTCCTATACTTTTTTCAGTTTTATCCTTATTAATAAGATGTTCTTCTTGCCCGTTTTCCATAAAAACGGCATTTTCTTTTATACGGTCTAAATGTTTTTGCATACTTTGCTCTTTACGCAAAATTCCTAAGCAATGATTGCGGGTAACTGTATGTAGCCATGCTTTGAAATTATCAATTTCATGAAGTAACAAATCATCAAACAGTTTTTCAAATATTTGCATTACGGCATCCTTGCTCTGATCTTCATCTTTCAAGTATTTCATCGAAATTAGAAAAACAAAACCGGTATATCGCTTAAAAAGTTCTCCGACAAGATTTTTATCCTGTTTTTGACGATATTCTTCAATCAAAAAATTATCATTTGCCTGCGATATGTTAATGATTTGTGTCAAATTTTGAAATTAGTTAAAGCTCGATATGAAAATTATTCTTTCCAAAGTTTAATGGTAAGTACTTCGGCTGTCAAGAAAATTAATGCCATAATAATAAACCATTTCCAAAGGTTTTTACGTTCAGTTTGTAAATTATGTATTTCTGTACCGAAATTTTCGCTGTCTGCCGATAAAACAGAAAAATTATTGAGATGATATTTTTCAATCATTTTATTGATTTCATCTATTGTGAAATACTGTGTATCTGATTCTTTACGATTATAATTAAAAGATAAACCTATTAGAGTATCCTTATCGGATAATACATAATAATTTCCGGCTTTATCTATTTGATTCATAAAGTCAATTTTTATATTTTGTCTTCCGGTACGAATGATTTTGGGGATAAACTCATAATCCGACTGATTGCTAACTATTCGTAAAATATTATCGCCGGATAATTTAATATGAACATCCACGGGTTTTGTATTACCTAATGTATAGTAAATATCCGAAATATTTTGGCTGAAAGCTGCCATATTGTATAATGTAGGTACAAAAACAGGGTGTAGATAAAAGCCTGTATTGCTAGTGTTTAGTGGAAAAGTAAATATATAGTATTTTCCTTTTCCTGAATTGCCTTGCAACAGCAAAGCATCTTTATTTAATGCCGAAAGCAATATTTTATCAGTATTTTGTATATTTTTAGTTGTTTTATAATGAATACTGATTTTGGGCAAGAGTAAATGCTTTTTAGTATCTTTAAAAACATTTTTATATAGAAAATGCCGGTAATTAATTTGTGCAAGTTCTGTTTCTACGGTATCTTGTTTTAAAATTTGTACGCTGTTTAATTGCGCCAATAATTGATTATACGAATTTATATTTATCTTTTCGGTAGGAATAATTACTATTGAAGCTCCTTGTTGTACATAATTATATAATTCTTGTTGAATCCCTGAACTAAGTTCTTCTATTTCATCAATTATAATTAATTTATAATCAGTAAATTCAGATGGTTTTATGTTTCCACTAGATTGAAAATCGACCTCAAAACTTTTATTAGACTCATATAATGCTTGCAGGTATTTATTTTGTCCTTTATCGTTAATAATTAAAATTTTGGTATTCTTACTGATTGAATAAGTAAAATAAAAAGTATTATCGTAAGTAATCGGATAATCGGTAATTTCTACAAGCCCTGAAATAATTCCGGTTTCGGTATTAACATAATTCAAATTTACAATGGTTTCGGATTGCTTGGCAATATCAAAACTGTTAATTGATTTTTGCTTGCCGTTAATCATTAATTTTACAGGAATATCTTGATATTCTTCCGCTCCTGAATTTTTAATTCGTACTTTAAGTTCTTCGGCTTTATTGAGGCTGTGTTGGGGAGCATCAAACCAACATGAATCTATGTATAAATTATTTACTTTACCGGTGGACAGGGGGATTAGAAAAACACGACTGTTGCTGTCGGTTTGTATGTTTTCAAAGTCGCTGCTGATTTTCTGAAAATCGCTGATTAAAAAAATATCTTTACGAATATTTTTTGCCTTTCTTTCTCTATTTAAAATTTGTGTTTGATAATCTATAAGCTCACTTAACTTACGAATCTCAGGTGCAAGTTTTGTGCGGTTTATGAAATTGCTTACTTGTTCTTTATAAACTATATACCGATGTTCTACTTCAAATTTGTTATCGCTAAATAAAAACTTTTGTTTGTTATCATAAGCAGCAATAATTTTTCGTGCACGCTCTTTTGCAGCATCAAATATATTTCCGTAGCGGCTTTCGGCATTCATACTGAAAGAATTATCCATA
>JAJRUH010000030.1 GCA_024277895.1 Bacteroidota bacterium
TTAGATTTCAAGTTTCTCGTTTGAAGTCGTATATAAATACCTTAAATCCGCAAGTCATCGTATCAATGTGTCAGCAAACAGCCTGTTAGGTTTAAACCTGTTTTAATTAAATTGAAATAGTGATACGATGACTATCAACTAGAAAAAAGATGGTGTGCCTGTGGGCAGCTAAAATATTTTACACAAGTGCAGGGAAATAAGGTGAAATGAATTAAAAACCTTGCACTTGTATATATAAATAATCTTATAAATAACTGAAACACAAATATATTAGCGTTTTTCAGCAAGCCCTATGTAAATGAATTCAGTAAAATTGTATTCAAAAATTTCGACACAATTCCGCAATCTGCGAAGATATTTGTATCTCCGTTTATCCGGAGAAAACGATTAGTTTGCTATTCCGATATTAATTGCTTTGCAAAAGTTTTGAAAAAAATGGCAGTTTATACTTCTATGCCGAACAAAGTAAAAGAAGTTATGAAAATTATTAATGAAAATTATGAATATTTTCATTCCGATTTCACTACCTTCTTTTCTGAAATTATTGACTATACAAAAAAAGAACTTTTAAATCAAAGTATGCCACAAAGCAATCCAAACAGGCAAAGCAATTAAGCAAACAATATAAGTTACAAACATCATTCCTGCAACTTTCTGAACATTACCGCCGTATGCTCTGACTTGAATAATTAACCCTGTTGCCGGTGCTGCAGCTGCCTGAATAACAAAAAAATCTGCTAACAGAGGATGTGTTTCGCCTATTTTAAAATAATACAGCAAAAAAATTGCAAATACCGGTAACATCAAATACTTTACAAAAATTACCCGAACAATATTTATCAATTTCGGAAACCTTCTTAAGGAAACAGTTCCGAGAGTTGCTCCTAAAACAAATGTTGCAATCGGAACCGCTGCCTGCCCCACTAAATCAACTGATTTCACAAAAACAGAGGGGAAAAACTTTTGCCAATCAAGTAAAACAATTATCAATGAAATAATATTTGCAACAGCCGGCGGAGTAATCAGCGTTTTGTAACTGAAATCAACTTTTTTATCATCCGAAGTTACAAAATATTTTCCCAAAGTCCATAAAAGAGGATTATAACCTAAAATAAACAAAAAAGTTATCAAAGCAAACTCGGTAAAATGTTCCGGATAAACAACCTGACCAATGGGTAAAACAAGATAACCGGCATTTTGCATCGAAGAAACAGCAATAAGATTACGTTGTTTCTTAAAATCAATAAAAAAAACGCCCGAAGCAAAAAGTACACCCACAGAACTCATAAGAAAACCAAAAATCGGAAGTGTCCACCAATATGGTAAAGTATCCGGATTAAAATGTAAAAGTGTATTTGAAAAAACCAAGCTCGGAAGCAAAACAATTACCGTAACTTTCGACAAAGCAGTAATTTGCTCCTGAGTAATAATCTTTTTTCTTACCAATAAACCGGCTGCAATAATAATAATAAAAACCCTTGCCAAAGCTTCCGACATACTAATAAATCCGGATAGAAAAATACTGTTCATAGAAACTAATTACGCAACAAAAATAAAATAAATATACCCGAAAAAAGATTTATTGTAAATAAATACAGTATTTCATATAAGATTTCTAAATCAGAAACGTTATAAATCCGAATTTTAATTTTTTTAATCAAACAACTTTATAATTTTGTATTTTTAAACTTTAACAAGATGAATAAGAAATTTATATTTATATTTATTGTAACACTGTTTGCAGTTCAGCTCAATGCACAAAAAGTAAAAAACATAAAACTAAAGACCCATATCGACTCTCTGAGTTATGCATTCGGTATAAGTATTGCCGATAACCTTAAAACTCAAAAAATTGAAAATATCAATCCGCAGGCAATAGGCAGAGCTTTTCAGGATTTTTACAATAAAGAACCGAAAATTTCGGCTGATACTGCCAATAAAATGATACAAAAACATTTTGAAGACATCGAAGCTCAAAAACATCAGGCAACAATTGACGAAGGCAAAAAATTCTTAGCGGAAAATGCAAAAAAAGAAGGAGTTGTTACACTTCCGAGCGGACTTCAATACAAAATAATAAAAAAAGGAACCGGAAATATACCTACAGCTTCCGATAAAGTAAAAGTAAATTATGAAGGAACCTTAATTGACGGAACAAAATTTGACAGTTCTTATGACCGAGGACAACCTGTTGAATTTGCTGTAACACAAGTTATTAAAGGGTGGACTGAAGCATTACAGTTAATGAAAGAAGGCTCAGTTTGGATGCTCTATATACCTTATAATTTAGCATACGGCTCTCGATCTGCAGGAAAAATAATTAAACCGTTCAGCACCTTAATATTTAAAGTAGAATTATTATCAATTGTAAAATAACTAAATATATTAATTTTATAAATTATTAAAAATGAAAAAATTAGCATTATTATTTATCGTACCCGCATTGCTTATGGCAAGTTGCAAAAACCAAGGAGAAACTAAAGTCAATCTTAAAACTTATATGGATTCATTAAGTTATGCTATCGGAAACGACATAGGAAAAAGTTTTGAACGCAGTGAACTCGACAGTTTAAATATTAACTATGTTGCAAAAGGAATAAAAGATCATTTTGCCAAAGATACAAGCATCTTTAATGAAAAAGAAGTTAATAAAATTTTAATGGCTTTTTCAATGAAAAAAAGAACCGAAGCAGAAGCAAAACGAAAAGCAGAAAATAAAATAAAATATAAAGATAATTTAGAAGCCGGTCAAAAATTTCTGTCAGAAAACGCCAAAAAAGACGGTGTAATTACAACCAAAAGCGGTTTGCAATATAAAGTATTAAAAGAAGGAAACGGCAAAACTCCGACTATTTCCGATAAAGTAAGAGTAAACTACGAAGGAAAACTTTTAGACGGAACCGTTTTTGACAGTTCATACAAAAGAAAAAAACCTGCAGAATTCGGCGTAACACAAGTTATAAAAGGTTGGACGGAAGCATTACAATTAATGAAAGAAGGAAGCGAATATGAATTATATATTCCTTATGATTTAGCATACGGCGACAGAGCAGCCGGAGATATCAAACCATTTTCAACTCTTATTTTTAAAGTTGAATTATTAAAAATATTACCGAAAGAAAAGAAAAAATAATGACTACAGGAACAATATATACAGAAAAAGGGAATATGAAAATTGAGTTTTACGATGACGATGCCCCCGGAACAGTTGCAAATTTTGTAAAACTCTCAAAAGAAGGATTTTATAACGGACTGAATTTTCACAGAGTAATACCCGACTTTGTCATACAAGGCGGATGCCCCAAAGGTGACGGAACCGGCGGACCGGGTTACGCAATAAAATGCGAAACCGGAGGCAACAATCAATATCACGACAGAGGAGTTATGTCAATGGCTCATGCCGGAAAAGATACCGGCGGTTCTCAATTCTTTATTTGCCATTCCCGAAATAATACTGCCCATTTGGACGGTGTTCATACCTGTTTTGCAAAAGTTACCGAAGGATTAGAAGTAATTGATGCAATTAAACAAGGAGATAAAATTGTTAAAATTGTTATCGATTAATATATATATTTTCTTATATGTTTAATAATATTAAAGTCTCAATAAAAATATTGAGACTTTTTTTTACCTTTGAATTTTATTATTACAGTTTAAAATTATGAATTTAGAAATTAAAGGGAAACTTATAAAAAAACTCCCGGAACAAACCGGAGAAGGGAAATTCGGAAAATGGATAAAACAAGATTTTGTTATAGAAACACAAGATCAATATCCTAAAAAAATATGCTTCTCTGCTTGGGGAGATAAAACCGATATTTTAAAAAAATTCTCGGAAGGCGATAATATTACAGTCAGTTTTAATCCTGAATCTCGCGAATATAACGAACGGTGGTACACAGACTTACGTGCGTGGAAAATAACAGGTGAAACTGAAGGAAATGCTCCCGAAGATATTCCACCGCCGTTTTCGGAAGAGGATATTCCGCCGCCGGAAGAAGAAGATATTCCCTTTTAATCAATTATGTAACACATATCACAACTAATGAATAATTTATATCGTATTTTTGTATTAATGTTTACAGCAGTTATATTTATTACTTCGTGTTCCGAAAAACAAAGTAATAAAAACCAAACCGTAAAAATTACAACAGATACTCTTAATTCAAATTCAGAAATAAATGTTGACACTTTTACAACAAAACTCAAAACAGATACACTTGTTGAATCTAAAAAAAAGATTAAAAAAAAGACAATAATTTATAAATATATTTGTCCTTTAGGATGTAAAGAAGGTAATTCAAATACCAAAGGAAATTGTCCGAATTGCGGAATGGAATTAATAGAAAACCCCGATTATATAACAAAAAAACAAACTAATAAATAATGAAGAATTTAACATGCGAATTTGCAGGATTAAAACTTAAAAGTCCGATAATTGCAGGAAGTTGCGGTTTAACAAGTTCTGTTGAACACATAAAAGAAATAGAAAAAAACGGTGCAGGTGCTGTTGTTTTAAAATCAATTTTTGAAGAAGAAATTACTAATGAATACGATAAACTTCTTTCAGAAAATACAAAAGATGAAGGATACAACGTTAATATGGACTATTTTGATTTCAAAATAAAACAAGACAACATCAACAATTATCTGACATTGATTAATGAAGCAAAAAATGCCGTTTCTATTCCGGTAATTGCAAGTATAAATTGCGTTTCATCGCACGAATGGACTTATTTTGCAAAAAAAATTGAAGATGCCGGTGCCGATGCTTTAGAATTAAATGTTTTTATTGCTCCTACCGACTCTTCAAAATCAAGTGAAGAAAAAGAAAAAATATATTTTGACATTATTGATGAAATTACTTCAAAAGTAAACATTCCGGTTATCATAAAAATGAGTTATTATTTTACCGATTTAAGCGGAATGATTAACAAGCTCTCAAAAACAAAAATTAAAGGGTTGGTATTGTTTAATCGCTTTTTCAGCCCCGATATTGACATTGACAACAATAAAGTAATTCCGGTAAATATTTTCAGCACTCCTGCCGAATTACCGACTTCACTGCGTTGGATTGCAATAGCTTCCGAAAATGCAGAATGCGATTTAGCCGCATCGACAGGTGTACACAACGGGGAAGCTGCCGTTAAACAAATTCTTGCCGGAGCAAATGCTGTTCAAATTGCCTCTGCAATGTATAAAACAGGTATAAATGTTATAAAAGAAATAAATTCTTTCATTGAAAAATATATGGAAGACAAAAATTACGATAATTTAGCCCAATTCAGAGGATTAATGAGTTACAAAAAAATCAGTAACCCCGCTTTATACGAACGAATGCAGTTTATGCGGTATTTTGGGGCTAAGGATGTAACCTAATTATTCACATAATTACCCGCAATGAAAACAAGATTGTATATTTTTACGTTTATTTCTGTTGCTCTTATTATAGTTATAATAGGATATATCGGCATGACAATGTCCTTAGATTATATGCAGCAAAAATATATTGAGCTTCAACTTGATATTAATAAAAGACAAGCTCAAAATATGGCAAGTTTTCTTGAAAATCAATTGAAAAACGGTGCCACAAAAAAAGAAGTACGTGAAAATCTGCAGCAAGCACTTGCAGGATCTGACGAAGATAAAGGTTTTTTATGTATGTTCGATAAATATAATGCAGAAATGGTTTGTCATCCGGACAAGAATAAAGTCGGAACAAAACTTCCCGCATCATTAACTTTTGAAAATGAAAAAACCGGAGATGTTGAAAAAACCAGAAATGTTATTTTGGAAGGTGTAGAAGCCGGCGGACTGTTTCATACACCCAACAAAACGGAAGTTGCATATATGATTCCGGTTAAAGGAACAGAATGGATGATTTCGGCTCACGAAAATATTCAAACTATCAAAAATGAAATTATGAGCCAAAAAAAGATGTTCCTTACCGGATTTCTTATTATGGCTTTTATTACGGCTGTTCTGGCTACTTTAATGGCTCGCATGGTAGGAAGGCGATACGAAAAAACCATTGAAGAGCAAAATATTGCACTTGAAAATGCTAATGAAGAACTAAAAACCGTTAATAACGATTTAAACCACAAAAATGAAGAAATAACACTTCAAAAACAAATTATTGAGGACCAACACGAAACAGTTAAGAAAAAGAATGGAAAAATTACGGAACAAAACCAACAGATAAAATCCAGCATTCAATATGCAAGAAGAATACAAGAAGCCCTTCTGCCGCCCGAAAAAGTCATATCGGAAGTATTAAATGATTATTTTGTTTACTACAAACCGAGAGACATCGTCAGCGGAGACTTTTATTGGTTCAAAAAAATTAAGAATACAATTATTTTTGCTGCTGCAGATTCAACCGGACACGGTGTTCCCGGTGCATTTATGAGTATGCTCGGTATTGCCTTTTTAAACGAAATCGTTACCGAAGATTTTTACGCTTCGGAAAACTGTACGGCAGCAATTATTTTAGATAATTTAAGAGATAAAATTAAAACCACATTGCGCCAAACAGGAAAAGGAGATAACCAAACAAGTGACGGAATGGATATGTCGATTATTCTTATCAATACCGAGAATTTAATGATGCAATATGCCGGAGCATATAATCCCCTGTATATTGTAAGAAACAATAAACTTACTGAAGTTCAGGCAGATAAAATGCCCGTCGGCATTTATGTAAAAGACACGCAAAAATTTACAAATAAACGAGCTCAACTTCAAAAAGAAGACATATTATATATGTTTTCCGACGGTTACTACGACCAATTCGGCGAAGAAACGGGCAGAAAATTCATGAAAAAACGTTTTCGTGAATTTCTCGAAGAAATTTCGGTAAAACCTATGAAAGAACAAAAAGAAATTTTAGAAAAAACTTTTAATGATTGGAAAAAAAATACCGAGCAATCTGATGATGTTTTGGTAACAGGAATAAAAATATAAAAAAAATTATATAACAATACCCTCTGCATTACCTTTCTTGTTAACACCGGTAATTTGAAAATCAACAATTTTATTTATCAAATTTTCGTTATACGTAACTTCTGTTTTTATATAATTTTCTGTAAAGCCGAACATCGAATTACCATGTTTTGCACTTTCAAACAGTACCTTATGCTTTGTGCCTACAAATTTTCCGTAAAAAGCATTATGCTTAATATCAGAAAGTTGATGCAATTTTTCACTTCTTCGTTTTATGTCTTTTCCGGAAACTTTTCCGGGCATATCTTCTGCAGGCGTACCGGGACGCACAGAATATGAAAAAACATGTAAAAATGAGATGTTCAGACTGTTAAGAAACTTAAAGGTATTTTCAAAATCCTTTTCTGTTTCACCGGGAAAACCGACAATTACATCAATACCGAGAAAAGCATCGGGAATTAATTGATTGATTTTCTCAATTTTATTACGAAATAAATCGGTATTATAGCGTCGTTTCATCAATTTCAGAATTTTATCGCTGCCCGATTGAAGCGGTATATGAAAATGCGGTAAAAATTTATCGTATTTTGCGGTAAATTCAATTATCTCGCCGGTGATTAAATTCGGTTCTATTGACGAAATTCTGTATCGTTCAATACCTTTAACTTTATCAAGTTCTTTTATTAAATCAAAAAAAGTTTCATTATTTCCGCTTCCGAAATCTCCGATATTGACACCGGTTAAAATAATTTCTTTAAATCCGAGTTCGGCAATTTTTTCGGCTTGTTTAACGGTTTCGGCAACAGTATTGCTCCTGCTCTTCCCTCTTACGCTCGGAATTGTACAATATGTACACGGATAATCGCAACCGTCCTGTATTTTTAAAAAAGAACGTGTTCGGTCGCCGGAAGAAAAAGCCGAATCAAAACGTTGTATTTCTGAAATTTCACATGAATAAATATGAGCTTGTTTTTGCTTTTCAAACGAAGAAAAATATTTAAATAAGTTAAATTTTTCATTCATTCCGAGTACTGCATCTACACCCGGAATTTCGGCAATTTTTTCGGTTTCTGCCTGAGCATAGCAACCGGTAACAGCAATAAAAGCATCGGGTGAAGTTTTTTTTGCTTTTTTTATTGCTTGTCGGCATTTTTTATCGGCAATTCCTGTAACAGTGCAAGTATTAATAACAACAATATCGGATTTTTCTCCGAATTGAACTTTTTCAAATCCTTTGTCGGTAAATTCTCTTGCTATTGATGAAGTTTCCGAGAAGTTTAATTTACATCCCAGAGTATGAAAGGATACTTTTTTTTGCACGTTTATAATTTTCTTAATTTCCGGTGCAAACTTATGATTTTTTATGAAATAATTCCCGCCGTTTTAATATTCGTTCTCTTCTTTTTCGTTCTCGTTCTTTTCGGCGTTTTATTTTTTTGAAAACATTTTGTTTAATAAAAACATATCTGACAGAGATACCTGTTTGACTGTACCAAAAATTTTCGCCGCCGCTGAAATTAAATGCAGGTTTATAATCGTAAGAAATCACAAAACGAGCAATGGTAAATTCAGCTCCGGCAATTACGCTCATTCCGTACGGTGAAGCATAGGTTGCCAAATTATCGGTAACAAATCCCTTGTGGAAACCGGTACCGAGATATATATTTAATCGTTTGGTAATCAAGGGGAAATGATGTTCAATTAATCCTGTCAGCATCAACTCTTCACGAAATAAACTTGACTGAAAAATTCCTTCAACTGTTGTGTGTTTTAATATTTTTTGTTGAAAAGTTAGTCCCCAATCTGTTCCCAGACGTACACCGCCGGCTGTAAAATAAGACTGGGAATTTGAAAAGTTAAAAATAAACAACAGATAAACTATCAGAATTATTTTCTTCATATATAAAAAACGTAAAGAATCTGTTTTTGTTATTTAGCGGGGGAAAAATTCAGATTTATCAAACTCGCAGACCCACGATTAATACATCATCAATTTGTTCATACGATCCTTTCCAAGAATAAAAAGTATCTTCTAAAAGTTGTTTTTGTTTCTCACAAGTTTCATTACTTATTGAAATAAGAAGTTCCCGAAATCTTTTTATTTTAAATTTTTCGCCTGTTTTTCCGTTAAATTGGTCTTCAAATCCGTCAGAAAATAAATATAATAAATCACCCTTCTGCAATTGAAATATTTGATTTTTAAAAGGCAATTCTTTCAAAAATATTCCTACCGGATTAATTGTCGGATTTAAAATAATCAGTTCTCCGTTTCTGATAATATACAATGGATTATTTGCTCCGGAATATTGTAATTCTTTTGTGTGCTTATTTATAACAATGACTGCCATATCAATACCTTCGGTTTGGTCGTCAAAATCGCCTTTTTGTCCTAAAGATGATTTAATTTCTTTTCGTAATTCTTCCAGTACTGTATTGGCTCGCTGAATATCTTCTTTTCTTACAACTTCATTCAATAATGACATTCCGAGCATACTTACCAAGGCACCCGGTATACCATGCCCTGTAGAATCTGCAACTACAACTGCAATATAAGAATCATAACCTCTTCGGATTTCTTTTGCCCAATAAAAATCACCGCTTACAATATCCCGAGGTTTGTAAAGTATGAAATTTTCAGAAAAATTATTTTCAAAAAAGTCCTTTGCAGGCATCATAGCACTTTGAATTTTTCGGGCATAATCAATACTGTCGGTTATTTTCAGGTTAATTTGTTCTACTTTTTCTTTTTGGGTTTTAAGTTCTGAAGTTCTTTTTTGTACTTCCTTTTCTAATTTATTTTTTGTTTTTTTCAAAGAACGACTTCTGTATTCCATAAAAATAAATAATATCACAATTAGAAACAGTAATCCTAAAGTTCTAAACCACAGCATTTTCCATACAGGAGGTTTAATTTCGAATGAAAAATTTACAGAGTTCTCTGTCCAAAAACCGTCATCGTTCGATGCTTTTACTTCAAAAGTATAACTGCCGGGGGCAATATTTGAAAATACAGCTTTTCTGTCACTAACTTCCGGTGACCATTCATCATTTTGTCCGAGTAAACGATATTTATATTTTACTTTTTGCGGATTTGAGAAACACAGCCCGATAAATTCAAAAGTTAAGTGATTTTTATTGTACGGTAAAATTAAATTAACGGGTAAGTTATCAGCCGGAACAGAATCACAATAATCTGACCAATCACAACTTTTAAAATTCAATTTAATATCTTTTAAATAAAGTTTCGGTGCTGCTTCATTTTTTTTGTCGGCATCACCGATATATTTTACTGCTCCGTTAATTGTACCGAACCAAATATTCCCGTTTTTATCTTCATATGCACCGTTTAAATCCGTTTCAACTCCTAAAAAACCTTCATCTTTTGTATAATTTTTTATATTCAAAATTTCTCCGTCTTTTTTAAACGTAATTTTATCAACGCCTTTTTCGGTTCCGCACCACAAATTATTATTAGAATCTGCAAAAAGCAAATAAATATTGTCAGAATTTAATCCTTTGGATTTATTAATGAATTTTTGTTTCGTTGTACCGTTTACATTGTTTAAAGTATAAATTCCTTCCGAAGCCGTTCCGAACCATAATTTACCGTTTACATTAGCTATTGCACGAATAATTCCGCCCGAAACAGTACTGTCGTTATCAATTCTTATCAGATTTTTTTCGTTAAATTTATACAAACCTTCATTTACAGTTCCGAACCAAATATTGCCTGAGTTATCTTCATTAATTGCTAAAATATTTTTAATTGAAAATCCGGTATTCGATTTAAATCTGTTCAATTTTCCGTTTTCATAAACTATTATTCCTTCACCGTTGGTACCGAACCATAATCTTTTTTTACTGTCTTTAAAAATTGTTAAAACTCGTGTTTTAATTTTTGTACCGTTTACTTCATTTATTTTCTTAAAACCTGTTTTGTCATAAGTAATAATACCGCTGTTGCCGGTTGCAATCCATAATTTACCTTCGGCATCTGTTTCAGCATCAAAAAAATGATTATCGAAAGCACCGTTATTTTTTGAATAGTTAGTAAATTTTTCACCGTCATACTTACTCAAGCCGGAACCGTATGTACAAAACCACAAATTCCCCTTTGAATCGTCAGTTATTCCCATAACAATTTCACTTTTAAAAGGCGAAACATTTTCAAACTGAACAAAAGGAATTCTCGGATTAATCATAGTCGCACCGTTTCTGCCTCCTATCCAAATATCTTTTTCATTATCTTCAAATAAAGATAAAACGGCAGTATTAGTCATTCCGGTTTCAATCGTTAAATTGTAAAATTTTCCGTTAAAATATTTTCCGCAACCGGTTTGTTCCGAAGCATACCATAAATTATTTTCCGAATCAATCAGAAGATTTTTTATTTTATTATCTGAAAGTCCGTTTTTATCTGTCAAATGAATAAATTCATTATTTTTTATTTTAAAAATACCGTTATCGGAAGAAATCCATAAAGCAGAATCTAAATCTTCCGTAATACAGTATAAATTCCCTTCTAATTTATTATAATTTACATTTTGCAATGTATCATCTGCAAATTTGTAAACATTAGTTTTACTGACACACCAAATTTCACCGTTTTTTCTTTTGATAAATAATTCAGGAATATCTTTTAACTGCAAACTTCTTATTTTGTTGTTTTCATATATGTCAGTACCGAAATTTGTATTAATAAGAATTCTTCCGTCCGGCAACTCGAAAGTATTTCTTACAATATTTGAAGATAATCCGTCTTCAACAGTAAAATTAATACAAGAATCACCGGTATATTTTGTTAATCCGCCTTTTGTCGAAAACCAAAAATTGCCTTTTGAATCTTGATTTATATCAACAACATTATTACTTCTCAGTCCTTTATATTTATCAACAATAAAGTAATTAAATCCGTCAAAACGAGCAGCACCGTTTTGCGTGGCAAACCAAATGTAACCGTCTTTATCCTGAAAAATATCATCGGCATTCGATTGAGGAAATCCGTCGGCAACCGTATAATGTTTATAATTATACAATTGAGAAAAGCCTGTTTTCAGAATAAAAAACAGACTAAAAAAAGATATTAAAAAATATTTTATCAAACGATTTAAAATATGATTAAAATTATTTTGACAGAAGTTCTTTTACTTTTGCGGCAATAAGTTTTCCCTCTGCTTTTCCGGCAAGTTCTTTAGAGGCAATTCCCATTACTTTTCCCATATCTTTCATTGATGCAGCACCGGTTTTATTTATCATTTCGGTTATTGCTCCGGTTAATTCAGCATCAGTCATTTGTTTGGGTAAATATGCCTGAATAAATTTCGCTTCGTTCATTTCTTTTTGAAACAAATCTTCTCGGTTTTGCGTTTTATATATTTCGGCAGAATCTTTTCTTTGTTTTACCATTTTTTGCAAAACTTTTATTTCTTCTTCTTCCGAAATTTCATCTTTCGCACCGACAGAGGTTTTCAACAGCAGTAATTCTGATTTAACAGCTCTTAATGCCGTCAGTTTATCAGCTTCTTTGGCTTTCATTGTCGAAATTATGTCTTTATTTATTTGTTCAAAAAGTGCCATTTTCCTTTAATTTTGAGTGTTTCATATATACCTTATCAGCAAATATATTAAAACTATTAATTTCTTTCAATAAATCGGGAAAATTATTTTTAAAATTATAATTTAATTTTATTTGTTTCAGTAAATACAATTAGTTTTGCATAATAAAAAGACAAATCTATGAAAGCATATTATCTGATAAAAAACGGAAAATCCGAGACAGCATTTGAATTAAAAGATTTACATTTAAATGAACCCGAAGACGATGAAGTAACAATTGAAACAGAAGCATTCGGGCTGAATTTTGCCGATGTAACGGCACGTTTGGGCTACTATAAAGCCTGTCCTCCGCTTCCTGCGGTTATCGGTTACGATGTAGTCGGAAAAATTATTAAAAAAGGGGGAAATGTCAAAGACTTGAAAATCGGTCAAAGAGTAACCGCACTTACACGTTTCGGCGGTTATGCTACGCACGTTAATACAAATCAAAGCGGAGTTGTCCCGATAAAAGAAGATACGGATGCAGGCGTTGCACTTGCTCTTGCAACACAATATTCCACGGCATATTATGCTGCCGAATACAGTATGAATTTACAAAAAGGAGAATATGTACTGATTCAGGCGGCAGCCGGAGGTGTAGGAACGGCATTAACACAATTGGCAAAACGTAAAGGGTGTATTATTTACGGTACTGCCGGAAATGAGGGAAAAATAGAATACATAAAAAACAACGGTGTTGATTTTCCCGTAAATTATCGTAAGCAAGATTTTTACGAATATATAAAAGCTCAAAGAGGAGAAAAAAGCATAGATGCAATTTTTGATTCCATAGGAGGAAACTATGTAAAAAAAGGATTAAAATTGCTTGCCCCCGGCGGAAGACTTGCTATGTACGGTGCAGCACAGATTGTCGGAGACAGCAACAAAAAAAGTCTGTTCAGACAATTAAAAGTTTTATTCGGTTTCGGTAAATACAGCCCTACACAATTTTTCGGAAATTCACAAGCATTAATAGGTGTAAATATGCTGCAAATAGGCGACTACAAACCCTATATATTAAAAAAATGCATGACCGATGTTGTCGATTTATACAATAAAGGAGAAATTAAACCGGTTATCGGAAAAATATTTGATGCTTCAGAATTAGCAGAAGCTCATTATTTTCTGCAAAAAAGAAAATCAACGGGAAAACTTGTATGTAAATGGTAAAATCATTCCGTTTATAAAATATTTCCGTACCTTTGTATTATTAAGAAACATTATTATAAAACAAAAAAATGAAAAGAAAACGAATTACATTGTGGATAATCGGTTTACTGATAACATTAACGGCAGCAGTTTATCAAAAAGTTACCGGACCTACATATCCGAGAAAAATAACAACTACATTAAACAACAAACAATACAAACTGAAATTACTTCGCTCCCACGGAGGTGAAGATGATGCAACAGTTGTTTTAAAAATTACGGACCCGAATGTAAAAGCAAAATTATTTTGGAAGCATTACCCTGCCGTAAAAAATGAAAGTTTTAATGTTGTATCGTTCAAAAAAGGAATAAAAAAAGATAAATTTTTATTTTGGAAATTTGAAACAAAGGGATTACTTGCAAAACTCCCGCACCAACCGCCGGCAGGTAAACTTATGTATTATATTGAATTAACGGATAATAACAAAACACAAACATTTTTAAAAGAAAATCCTGTTATCATCAGGTATAAAGGTGCTGTTCCTCCTTATGTACTCGGTCCTCATATACTGTTTATTTTCTTTGCTATGTTTTTGGCAAACGTAACCGGACTTTTTGCCGCATTTAAAATTCCGCAATTCAAAAGATATACCGGAGTAACATTAATTCTTATTACAATAGGAGGAATGATACTGGGACCGATTGTTCAGAAATTCGCTTTTCTCGAATACTGGGCAGGTGTTCCGTACGGCTGGGATTTAACTGATAATAAATTACTTATAGCATTTTTAGCATGGCTTATTGCGTTCTTTCTTAATATTAAAAAAGGGAACAGAATTTCTGTAATTATAGCTTCAATTGTTACAATAATTATTTTCTCAATTCCTCACAGTATGCACGGTTCGGAACTTAACAGAGAAACAGGAACAATTATTCAAGGCTTTATTCAACTATATTTATAAACATTATAAAATGAAATATCCTCATTTTTTTAATCAAGTTAAAACAATTAAACTCAAAGATGAATTATCGGAGTTTTTGGGAACATTTGAAAACGGAGAAATCGAATATACTTATACCGAAATAGTTAAAGCGGCAGGACACAGTTGTCCTACCGTTGCAGGAGCATATTTAACATGTGCCAAAGCTCTTGAAAAACTTTATCCCGACAGTCTTCCGATAAGAGGGAATATAAAAGTTGAATTTAAAAATTCTGTTGATGAAGGTGTTACAGGAGTTATTTCAAATGTAATAAGTAATATTACAGGAGCAACACAAATTTCAGGTTTTAAGGGAATTGCAGGAAAGTTTATTCGACATTCTTTAATAGATTACGGAGTTGGAATAAACGGTGAAATTCGTTTTACGCGAATTGATAATAATGCATTTGTTGATGTAATTTATAACCCGATTCCGCCGAAACCTGAGACGCAACAATTAATGCAAAAGAACATTTCCGGTCAGGCAAATGAAGAAGAAAAAAGAGAATTCAGGAAACTTTGGCAAGAAAGAGTTGAAGAAATATTGATTAATAATTTTGATAATCCGGATGTCGTAATTTTTTTATAAATAATTATCGCACAAATGAAAATATTAAGATTTATACCGATTATATTAAGTTTTTTGCTTATTGCAGCACATTTCTCAAGAGCAGGTTCAAATATTTTAGCTGCTACAGCTTTACTGATACCCGGTTTATTATTCATAAAAAAAAGTTGGGTTGCAAGAATAGTTCAAATATATTTAGTTTTGGGTGCTGCCGAATGGGTCAGAATTACGTTTAAATATATTGATATACGTAAACAAATCGGTCAGGATTGGACAAGATTGGCTGTAATATTAATCGTAGTTGCATTATTCACTCTCCTTGCAGCATTGATTTTTCAGAGTAAAGCGATGAAAAACATTTATAAAATTAAATGAGACACTATCCGATGAAGTTAGTAAAAATATACTTTACACATTTTACCGGATAATGTCTTTACATTTATTTTTAGGATACTGTTTTTTTTGAACAGTGTTCCCTATTCTTTTGTTTCCATATATTTTTTAATAATCTTTATTTGTTTATTCATTTCATCAATTTTACTTTCCAACTCTTTAATCGTATTACCTTTTTCCTGAAGTTGCTTATTTAAATCAATAATCTGTAATTGTTGATTTTCAAGAGTTTCTAAAGTTTTAAAACTGAGTTCGGTCATATTTATACCTCCTTTTTCAAAAACAGAAGAGCTAATCCAAGGAAGATGCTTATTTTTTTTGATAAAATCATCAACTTCAGAAATGGAATATTTCTTATAATTTGAATCAAATACGGAATTAAGTTTTGATTTTTTTGCATTAATAAGATTTCCTACATAAGAAAGGTCTCCGAGAAAACGACCGTTGCCGTTGACTG
Source organism: Bacteroidota bacterium (assembly GCA_024277895.1). Taxonomy (GTDB): domain Bacteria; phylum Bacteroidota; class Bacteroidia; order Bacteroidales; family JAADGE01; genus JAADGE01. Next base: position 16,085 of record JAJRUH010000030.1, read on the forward strand.
TAAACAGATCGCTCGGGGTATTTGTACCGATTCCGACAAAACCTGATTTTAATACTGTAAAGGCATTGTGCCTGCTTGCTTCATCTGTTCCGTTTCCTATCACAAACAATGCACTAAAGGGATCGTAAGCATTATCAGCTGAAAAAATTTCATTAAATCCTCCGAGTACAAAACTGCCTCCGGCAACTGCATGCGTATAAAATCCGAAAGCTGTTGAAGCGTCTCCGTCGGCAACAGTATGTGTGCCTGCCGACCATGATGCCAATCCGTTTGCTGTAGTTTGGTCACCGATGGCTACCGAAGCATCATTATCTGCAACTGATTGATTTCCTATTGCCAATGAAAAAAGTCCGTTAGCGTGGGTATTCGATCCCATCGCAACAGATGCGTCTCCCCAAGCAACCGTATTATCTCCCATTGCTATTGTGTTAAAACCGTGTGCTTCTGTTTGGTAACCCATAGCCGTAGAAGCAAATCCGCTTGCAATTGTAGAATCTCCCATTGCGGTAGAGTTTTCGCCGCTTGCAATTGTTGCAATACCCATTGCCGTAGATGACTGACCGGAAGCTAAAGTATGAGAACCCATTGCTAATGAGGCTTCACCGCCTGCAACCGTAGAATCTCCCATTGCGAGAGATGCTCCGCCTTTTGATTGAGAATACCAACCCATAGCTGTAGAACCGCCTCCGCTTGCAACGGTATTATAACCCATTGCAACATCTAACGTGTCCATAGCTTTGGTAAAAGCTCCCATGGTCATAGAAGCTACGCCTTTTGCCGTTGTTTGAAATCCTAAAGCCATTGAGCCGTTTCCTATTGCGGTGTCTTGTGCTCCGAAAGCAAATGTTCCTTTGCCGAGTGCTGCTGATTTATTTCCGAAAACAAAAGAATTTGTATCATTTGCAAGAACTTCTTTTCCGAAAGCATAAGAATTGATACCGTTTGCTCTTGATTTATAACCGATAGCCATTGAATTTAATCCGTTGGAAACTGTTTTATATCCCATTGCCTGGGAATAATCTCCTATTGCTTTGGACTCATATCCTGTTGCCATTGAATTTAAACCGACACTGTCAGCAGATTCAATTAAAACTCTTCCCGTTAAGAAAGCTTCTTTTAAAGGATACCATACTATTCTGGCTTCACTTGGGTTAATAGTATCAGGTATATTTGAAGCGTTAATGTTAAAATAATCTTGATTACTTGAAGCTTTAGCTAAAGCATATCTTCCTACAGCAAATCCTCCGGAAGTACCTTTAGCTGATTCTCTAATATATATTCTTGTGCTGTCGATACCTGTATAAAAATATGTATTTGGTGCACTTTTAGCCAAAGCATATCTTCCTACGGCAAATCCTCCGGAAACACCTTTTGCTCCGCCGGAAGTGTATATTCTTGTGCTGTCAGGCGTTACAATTAAATACGATGTATCCGGAAAACTTTTAGCTGTAGCATATCTGCCTACGGCAAATCCTCCGGAAACTCCTTTATTAGTATCTTTGACATAAATTCTGACACCTTCTGAAGTTACGCGAAAAATTGGCATTCCGAATTTGTCTTTTACTTCAAAGAGTGCAGAATCCGGTCCTGCCCCGTCATCAGCTTGAATAACAAGTTTACCCGAAGGAGTTGTAGTGCCTACTCCGACATTTCCTCCGTTGTAATAAATTGTTGAATTATTATTAAGCCATTGACTTGTACCGTTTGCACTTTGATTTGCATAAATTGCATAAGGAACAGACAAAAGTTGGCTTGCTCCCATTTCGGTATAATTAGTACCGCCGGTTTCGTCAACAGCAATTTTTAACCAATAACTCTTATTTCCCCAATCTATGGAAGTAAAGTTATCGGTGCTTGTACCTTTACCCACATTCAGGTTAATTAATCCGAATTGATTGGTATTTAAATTCCAAGTTTCAATATAGGAAGAAGTCCCGGTACTGCTGCCTTCTAATATACTTATTTGAATACCTACATTTTGATTAGCAATAATATCACCTGAGCTGTTACGAATTACAGCTTGATACTTAAATGATTGCGGGGCTTGTGCAAAAATATTTATTGCAATAATAAGAAAACTTAAAGTGTAAATTATTTTTTTCATAATGTTCAGATTTATTGTTTAATAATTTTATATGTTTTGATTATTCTGTTATTATTATAAATTTTTAAAAAATATACCGAAACAGGCAGATTGTTAACTTTGATTTCAGTATTTACATTGGTAATAGTTGCTTCTTTTAATATTCTTCCGTTAATATCCAAAAATTGATATTGTAAATTATCCGGGGTATTGACTTTTATATTAATGATATTTTCTGCCGGATTCGGAAAAAGATTAATTGCATAACTATCAGAATTAACGGAAAAAATTTCTGTTGCGGATAATCGACTTTGTTGAAAACCTTGTGTTAAAATATTCGTTCCGTCAGAAATTGTTTCTGTAATCGTTTCGCCAAGGGTCCAACTTACAGATATTGAGGAGTTTTTGAAGAAATCACCTCCTGATGTAACAATTTCCTGAGCATTTACTGCAGTTGCAGATATTAACAGAATTAGCGGTAAAAAAAGTATTTTTTTCATAGAAATAAATTTACAGGGTTATTTGAAACTTTATTCAAAGATACAAAATATTATATATTAAACTTAAACAGCACATAATTTATAATTCAACAGGAATTTTATGGTTACAATTTATACATCTGTTTTCGGATAAACCGGAAATTCGAGTAAATGCAGAAGTTCTTGTAATAAGTAATCCTCCGCAATTAGGACAATATGTATTGTTGCCTGTTTCAGATTTAATATTTCCGAGATAGACAAAATTTAAATGTTTTTTTGCATAATTGTATAAATTAAGTAATGTATCTTTTGGGGTTCTGTGAATTTCTGATTTATATGCCGGAAAATATCGGGATAAATGTAAGATTGTATTTCTCCCGTTTATTTTAACCAATTCTTTTATCATTTTCTTAAAAGTATTACTGTCATCATTTAAGCCGGGTATTATTAAATTTGTTATTTCAATATGTTTCTCGGCTGCTGCAATTGTTTTAACTGTATTAAGTACAGGCTGTAAACTCGATTTTGTTTGTTCGGTATAGAAGTCTTCCGTAAATGCTTTTAAATCAATATTAAATGCATCGATATAAGGAAGTAATTCCGCTAAGGGTTCCGAGTTTATAAATCCGTTAGAGACTACAATATTTTTCAGATGATGTTTTTTTGCTTTTATTGCTGTTTCAAGCATATATTCATACCAAACAATCGGTTCATTATAGGTGTAAGCAATGCCTATATTATTCCTAATTCGTTCTGCTTCTTTAATTATTATTTCAGGGCTGAGATTATTAACTGAATATTCTTTTTCCGGATTAAACTGTGAAATATGGCTGTTTTGACAATAATTACATTTTAGGTTACAACCGAGACTCCCGAGTGACAGGATGTTTTTTCCGGGGTAGAAATGATAAAGCGGTTTTTTCTCAATGGGGTCGATATGAACAGCAGATAATTTTTCGTAATTTAAAGAATATAATATTCCGTCTTTATTTTTCCTGACTTTACAAATACCTGATTTACCATTATTTATAATACAATCATGGGGACACAAAGTGCATCTTACTGATTGATTTTGAAGTTTTTTATAATATAATGCTTCCCGTAGCATAATACAAAATAGATTTCTCTAAATTTACGACAAATTCAAATAAAACAGAAATATTTTTTACAGATATTTTTTAATGTCTGTGTTTTTGGGAATAAATTTGCTGACATCACCGTTGTATTTAAGAATTTCGCGAAGAATGCCGGAACTCACAGGTGTATGTTTTGTTTCAGTTAACAGGAAAACAGTTTCGATTTCATTTTCCATAAACCGATTCATTTGTGCAATGGCTCTTTCGTATTCAAAATCTGAGGCGGTTCTCAGCCCTCTTAAAATAAAATTTATGCCTTCATCTTTACAGAAACTGATAGTTAGTTTGTTATATTGTTTTACCGAAACACTGTCTTTATCTTTAAAAACATCTTCAATAAGTTTCATGCGATTTTCAACGGTAAGAAATCCTTTTTTTTCAGAATTCATACCAATGGCTATTATGATTTCGTCAAAAAGTTCTAATGCACGTAATACAACAGATTCATGACCTATTGTAAAAGGATCGAATGAGCCGGGAAAAATTGCACGCTTCATAGTCTCTTGATTTAGAAATGGTTTAAATAAAAAAAGGCTATGGTTTAAATATTCTGTGATTTAATAAACATTGCATAATTAACTTCAATATTTTGATATTTCAGATAGCCTGTCGGGTCAAGAGCACTATTAATCATTTCCTTGATAATATCAACTCCCTTATATATTTCCTTAAA
>JAJRUH010000031.1 GCA_024277895.1 Bacteroidota bacterium
ACCGGTTCCAGCGGCATAGGTAATTATCACGGCTACACCGGATTTGAAACATTTTCACATTTTAAAAGCATACTTAAAAAACCGTTTTGGTACGAACCGAATATGAAATATGCTCCTTATTCCGAAAAAAAACGTAAAATTCTGAAATTTTTAATTGAATAGAATATATTCTTCTTAAAAAAAGTTAAAAAACTTCTGTATTTTTTAAGTTATTGTAAATTCGCAGGTATTTTTTAAAATATGTCAATTTTCAAAGAAAATATTTTCGGTCAGAAATTATTCTTCAAGCGGTTTTTAATCAGACTGTTAGGATATATTTCTCATCGCAGATACAATAAATTTAACAGATTGAATATCGAAGGTTCTGAAATTATCAGAAACTTACCCGATTCCGGAGTATTATTTGTTTCAAATCACCAAACTTATTTTGCTGATGTTGCTGCAATGCTGCATGTTTTTAACGCTTCATTAACCGGGAATATTGACAATTTGAAAAAACCTTTAAAATACCTTCGAAAACCGAAATTGAATATTTATTTTGTGGCTGCATCCGAAACAATGAAAAAAGGTATTTTACCTCGATTGTTTGCTTACGGCGGAGCAATAACCGTTCAAAGAACCTGGCGAGAAAAAGGAAAAGAAATAAAACGTCCGGTTAATACTTCCGATACGGAGCAAATAGGAAAAGCATTAGAAGAAGGTTGGGTTATTTCTTTTCCGCAAGGTACTGTAAAACCTTGGATGCCTATAAGAAAAGGAACTGCACACATTATTAAAAATTATAAACCGGTTGTAATTCCCATTGTAATCGACGGTTTCAGACGTTCTTTTGATAAAAAAGGATTATTTATTAAGAAAAAAGGTATTCTGCAGTCAATGGTAATTAAAAAACCTCTGAATATTGATTACGAAAACGAAAGCATTGAAGAAATTGTTGAAAAAATTTTCTTTGCCATTGAACAACATCCGTCATTCTTAGAGTCTATTCCGCCTGAAATTCTGAAAAGAATGGAAGAATTAAATAAGAAACGTGATTTTTGGGAATATTAATTTAAAAAACGCTTTATCTCAACTTTTCATTTTTCTCAGTCTTTTCTTTCGGAACGTTTTCGGGCATGTTCATCCAAAATAATTTTCCTCAGTCGTATTGATTTAGGAGTAACTTCAATGTATTCATCTTTTTTAATGTATTCCATACATTGTTCCAATGAAAATTTTATTGCCGGTGCAATGGAAGATTTATCATCTGTTCCGGCTGCTCTGACATTACTTTGTTTTTTAGTTTTTGTAATATTAACCAAAATATCATCATCACGAGTATTTTCGCCTATGACTTGTCCGGCATAAACGTCTTCTCCCGGATCAACAAAAAAACGACCTCTGTCTTGTAATTTATCTATTGCATAAGGAATTGAAGTTCCTGTATGCATTGTAATTAACGATCCTTTTTTACGAGTTTCAATATTACCTTTCCACGGTTCGAATCCTTTAAATCGGTGTGCCGAAATAGCCTCGCCTTCACTTACGGTTAATATTGAGTTGGACATTCCGATTAGTCCCCTTGCCGGAATAGAAAATTCCAGATGCATTCTGTCATTTTTGTTCTCCATATTAACAATTTCACCTTTCCGTTTTGTAACAATTTCAATCACTTTTCCGGAAAACGTTTCGGGAACCTGAATGGTAAGTAATTCAATCGGTTCACATTTCACACCGTTAATTTCCTTTGTAATTACCTGCGGTTGACCAAGTTGGAATTCGTAGCCTTCGCGACGCATCGTTTCTATTAAAATTGATAAATGCAAAATTCCTCTTCCGTAAACTAAAAATTTATCGGCAGAATCCGTATCTTCAACACGCAGCGCTAAGTTTTTTTCAATTTCCTTATACAAACGATCTCTTAAATGCCTCGAAGTAACATATTTTCCTTCTTTCCCGAAAAATGGCGAAGTGTTAATTGTGAACAACATACTCATGGTAGGTTCGTCAACTTTACGAAATTTTAATCCTTCGGGATTATCAATATCCGTAAAAGTATCTCCTATATCAAAACTGTCGGGTCCCAGTATTGCACAAATTTCACCGGTTTCTAATTTTGAATGTTTTATTTTTTCTTTACCCAATCCTTCAAAACAGTATAATTCTTTAACTTCTGATTTTTCAATACTGCCGTCTTTTTTTACAACGGCTATTTTTTGTCCCGGTTCAATACTTCCTCTTGTAATTCTGCCTACGGCAATTCTTCCGAGATAGGAAGAATAATCTAATGATGTTACCTGCATTTGAAACGGCCCTTCTTTTTTCTCGGATGCCGGTATATGTTCAATAATAACGTCTAATAAATAACTGACATCCGTTGCCGGTTTACGCCAATCATCAGACATCCATCCTTGTTTTGACGAACCGTAAACAACAGGAAAATCCAATTGATCTTCTGTGGCATTTAAACTGAACATTAAATCAAAAACATCCTCATAAACTTCTTCCGGAGTACAATTCGGTTTATCCACTTTATTAATTACTACAATTGGTTTTAATCCGAGTTCAATTGCTTTCTGCAAAACAAATCGTGTTTGCGGCATCGGACCTTCAAAGGCATCAACCAATAATATGACACCGTCGGCCATATTCAACACACGTTCAACTTCTCCTCCGAAATCCGAGTGCCCGGGAGTATCAATAATGTTAATTTTAACGTCTTTATATCTTACCGAAACATTTTTTGATAAAATGGTAATCCCTCTTTCGCGCTCCAAGTCGTTGGAATCAAGTATTAAATCTTTAACTTCCTGATTATCCCTGAATAGTTTAACCTGATGTAATATTCTGTCAACCAGTGTGGTTTTCCCGTGATCAACGTGAGCAATAATTGCTATATTTCTTATATTTTGCATTCTTTCCGAATTAAAAAGTCTGCAAATGTAAGACTTGAAACGAAACAAACAAAAAAAGAGACAGCAAAGTCCCTTTTTTATTTTCAAAACTTGATAAAATTACTATTCAACAATTTCAACCCAGCCGAAAATATCTTCTTCATCTCCGGTTTGAATTGCTTGTAATTTTTCATATAATCGTGTAGAAATTTTTCCCGGCTTATTACCGTAGGTATAAATTTTCCCGTTTTCAGTATCGGTTATTTTGTTAATCGGGCTTATTACTGCTGCTGTTCCGCAGGCACCGACTTCTTCAAATGTTTCTAATTCTTTTAATTCTACTTTCCGTCGCTCTGTTTTTAATCCCATATGTTCGGCTAAAGTAATTAAACTTTTATTTGTAATTGACGGTAAAATAGAATCAGATCTCGGTGTGATATATGTATTATTTTTTATCCCGAAAAAATTAGCCGGTCCGCATTCATCAATATATTTCTTTTCTCGTGCATCTAAATATAAAACATTTGCATAGCCGTTATCATGGGCTTTTTTAATAGAAGCTAAACTTGCAGCATAATTTCCGCCGACTTTAAATTTTCCTGTTCCGAGAGGAGCGGCACGATCGTATTCTCGGGTAATCAACATTGAAACAGGACTGAATCCGTCTTTAAAATAAGGACCTACCGGAGTAACAAATATAATCAGCAAATATTCATTTGCAGGTTTCACTCCTACTTGCGGTCCTGTTCCGAATAATACATGTCTTATATATAACGATGCACCTTTTCCGTACGGCGGTATAAACCGTTGATTTTTTCTGATAACCTTTTTTACCATTTTTTTAAATAAATCAATCGGTACTTCTGGCATTAAAATTCCTTTTGCAGAACTTTGAAGTCGTTTTGCATTTTCTTCCCATCGAAATAATCGCACTTTTCCGTCTTTTCCTTTAAATGCTTTTAAGCCTTCAAATGCTTCTTGTCCGTAATGTAATGCTGTAGCGGCCATATGTATTGAAACATTTTCGGAAGAACTTACTTCAATTTTTCCCCATTCTCCGTTTCTGTAGTAACATCTGACATTATAGTCGGTTTTAATATACCCGAAACCTATATCATTCCAATTTATCGTTTCCATATAAGAAAAGTTTAATATGTAATTTAATGAAAATTTTATATTGCAAAAATACAAAAAAATAAAGCATATCAAACAATGTTTAAAAACAAAAAGGTTTTGCAATCAGGCAAAACCTTTTTTGTTAATCTTCGGTAATAAGTGATTTAATGCGTTCAATTTGAACCTCTTTATTCACTGTCCGCATTTGTCGTGCAGTTTTGGTAAAATATTGGTGGACAGATAAAAATTTTACCTGTAATTTATTCCAATCGTTAAAAGATCCGATAAGTCCCTGAACTTTTAGTTCTTGATATAAAGCATCAGAAACCGGAATCATATCACGACGTCCCAGATAATCCAAATCTGCATCAGCAATAATTTTTTGTAAAAGGGTTTTCGGTTGAGGCGGTAATTTTGTTGCCATAATAATTCCCTGAATGGTTTCAATTTGTTCCTTATCATAACCGAAATCATGTAATATTTTTGCAGCTATTTTACATCCTCTTTCTTCGTGATCAACAGCACCCGCAATTTGCCCGAAATCATGAAATAATGCAGCTGTTTTTAACAGTAACATTTCTTCTTCGTTAACACCTTCGCCGTAACCGATAATTTCAACGCCGATAGTAACATCAATCGTATGTTTGTAATTATGATAGTATAAATGTTTCGGCAACTCACGTTCTAAACGGTCTAAAACATAATCATTTAAATCTTCAAATTTTATAATTTGAAATTTTGTTCGAAATGCTTTATTCGGAATTTTTCCTCTTCCGTCAACTGACAAATCCGGTCTGTAGCCTTTTACCATATATACAGGCACATCACCTTTGTATTTTACGGGCATTTTTAATCTGAATTCACAAGCAAAAAACTCTTTAATAAATTCATATGTCATACCCGAAACACTTATTTCTGAGGGGTTACAAGCAGATTCAATACGACTGGCAATATTTGCAGTATCTCCTTTTATATCATAAGATATTTTTCTTTTTCCGGAGACAACGGCTGTTACGGGTCCTGTATGAACACCAAATGTTAAATCCCAAATTTTACGATTGTTTTTTTTCGATTCTGCCTGAAGATTTTTTAAATAATCCTGCATTTCCAAAGCAGCCATAATCACCTCAATCGGATTTGTCCTGTTTTTTTTCGGTATTCCTCCGGCACACATATAAGTATCTCCGATAGATTTTACTTTTTGAAGATTATTGCGAGCAACAACTTCATCAAATTGAAAAAAGAAACTGTCTAATTCATCAATCAATGCCTCTGCATTCTGTTCTTTTGACAACTGCGTAAAACCTTTAATGTCAGAGAACATAACCGTAACCATCTTATATCTTAAAGATGAAGTTTTTTTCACCTTTTTGTCCATTTGTTTTTTAGCATCTGCAGGCAAAAAAGAAAGCATTTCCTGCTGACGATCGTTCTCTTCTCTTAATTGTTCATTTTGTTCAACTAATTCAGAATTAAGCTTTTCTAATGCTTCAATTCGTTCTTTAAGAACTTGTATTTCATTTATTAACTTTTTTAAATCGTCACTACCGCTCATTGAATGTAAAATTTACTGTTTAAAGGATTGTAAAAATATATAAAAAAGCGGAATATTTCAATTTTATTTGGTTTAATATACTTTATCATTGATAAAATGACAAAATACTTGAATATTCCGATAATTATTATTAAATTTGAAGTTTGAATATCATAACTGTTTAATATTATGAACAATAACAGACCTATTATAATTCCTTGGGATTTCTCAAAATTAGCAGAATTTGCTTTACAATATGCTGAAAAATTCGCAAAAAAAATTAATTGTGATATTATTTTACTGCACATCGTAAAAAAAACTGCGGATATTGAACAGGCAACAGAAAAAATGAATGCTGCGGTTGAAGAACATCTTGAGAAATATGGTATCAAACCAAAATTTGTTGTGATAGAAGGAAGTATTTTTACAGATATAAACAAGTTTATTGAAGATGAAAATGCTCTGTTTGCAATAATGGGTACACACGGAATTAAAGGGATGCAAAAATTTACGGGAAGCTGGGCTTTGAAAGTTATTATAGGTTCCGAAGCACCCTTTATTGTTGTACAAGATTCTCCCGGTTCTGACACAATGAATAATGTTGTTTTCCCTGTAGATTTTAAATTTTCCGAAAAAGAAAAATTGGTCTGGGCTGAATTTCTCTATAAATATTTTAACGCAAAGTTCCGCTTATGTTATATAGAATCTTCTGATCCTATTTTTAAAAAGAAGATTATGTCAAATATTATAACTGCCAAAAAATTCCTTACAAGTAAGGATGTAAATTATGACGTTATAAAACTTGAAGGTAATAATCTGTATGATGAAACACTTATCTTTTCTAAAAAAATAAATGCCGATTTAATTATGATTACAACAACAAAAAATATCAGTTTTCATGACTATATGCTCGGTGCTTCAGAGCAAAAAATGATTGCCAACGAAAATAAAATTCCGGTAATGACAATTAACCCCCGAAAAGACCTAACCAAATTTAAAGGATTTAATTAAAATTCGAATTCATTTATGGAAAATTAATTCAGGGCTTCCTTCTATGTGAAGCCTTCATTTATTATTAAAATTATTTCTATAATAAATTACGCCCTTCTGATAAAATATCATTAAATTTTTAAATTTGCAGCAAAATTAAAACAATGGCAGATACAGATAAATTTAAAAAAGTTATTGCACACGCAAAAGAATATGGTTTTGTTTTTCAATCAAGCGAAATATATGACGGATTAAGTGCAGTTTATGATTACGGTCAAAACGGTTCGGAACTGAAAGACAACATCAAACGCGATTGGAAAGATTCAATGGTAAGATTGCATGAAAATATCGTAGGCATAGATTCTGCAATTTTTATGCACCCTACAGTTTGGAAGGCATCAGGACACGTAGGTGCTTTTAACGACCCCCTTATTGACAATAAAGATTCTAAAAAAAGATACAGAGCCGATGTATTAATAGAAGATTTTATAGAAAAAATTAATATTAAAATCAATAAAGAAATAGATAAAGCAAAAAAACGCTTCGGCGACAGTTTTGATGAAAAACAATTCCGAGCAACGAACAATCGAGTTCTGGAACGTCAAAAAAAGATTGATGAAAATTTAAGTCGTTTTAAAAAAGCTGTTTCTGAAAATAATTTAGCAGAAATTAAGCAAATTATCATTGATAATGAGATAACTTGCCCGGTATCCGGCAGTAAAAACTGGACTGATGTTCGTCAGTTCAATTTGATGTTCGACACAAAACTAGGTTCTGTAAGCGAAGATGCCGATAAAATTTATTTGCGTCCTGAAACAGCACAAGGAATTTTCGTAAATTACCTTAACGTGCAAAAAACCGGACGAATGAAACTTCCGTTCGGAATTGCTCAAATCGGAAAAGCATTCAGAAATGAGATTGTTGCCCGACAGTTTATTTTCAGAATGCGCGAATTTGAACAAATGGAAATGCAGTTCTTTATTCGACCCGGAGAAGAAGATAAATGGTTCGATTATTGGAAAAACTTAAGAATGCAATGGCATTATATTCTCGGATTAGGCAAAGATAATTATCGTTTTCACGATCACGAAAATTTAGCACACTATGCCAAAGCCGCTACTGATATCGAATTTAACTTTCCCTTTGGTTTTAAAGAATTAGAAGGTATTCATTCCCGTACTGATTTTGATTTATCGCAACATCAAAAATTTTCAGGAAAAAAATTGCAATATTTTGATTCCGAAACTAATTCATCTTATGTTCCTTATGTTATTGAAACATCAATCGGTGTTGACAGAATGTTTCTTGCCGTACTTTCAACCGCTTTCACGGAAGAAATGATTGAAAAAGAAGACGGAAAAACTGAAATACGTACTGTTTTAAGAATTCCTCCCGCTTTGTCACCCGTTAAAGCCGCAATTTTACCTTTGGTAAAAAAAGACGGTTTGCCCGAAAAAGCAGGAGAAGTTCTTAATTTACTGAAATATGATTTCAATTGCCAATACGAAGAAAAAGACTCAATAGGAAAAAGATACAGACGGCAAGATGCAATCGGAACACCATTCTGTATAACAATTGATCATAAAACATTGAAAGATAATACCGTTACATTAAGATACAGAGACTCAATGAAGCAGGATCGAATAAAAATTGATGATTTGCCTTTACAAATCGATTCGGAAGTTAACTTTAAAAATCTGTTTAAACAACTGTCTGTCTGATTTTGCAAATAGGAAAAATTAATATACAGGAATATCCGCTTCTGTTGGCACCTATGGAAGATATCACTGACAGAAGTTTCAGACTGCTGTGCAAATCTTTCGGTGCAGAATTGCTCTATACGGAATTTGTTGCTTCCGAAGCCCTTATCAGAAACATTGATAAATCACTGAAAAAGCTGCAAATTGATGAGGCAGAACGCCCTACGGGTATTCAAATCTACGGACACCGGATTGATGCTATGGTTGAAGCCGCAAAAATTGCAGAAGAAGCAAAACCCGATTTAATCGACATAAATTACGGTTGTCCCGTAAAAAAAATTGCAAATCGCGGTGCCGGTGCCGGAATCTTACGCGATATTCCTAAAATGATTGAAATGACCAAAGCAATTGTTAATGCCGTAAAATTACCGGTAACAGTAAAAACGCGTTTGGGTTGGGATTCTGACAATTTAATAATTGATAAAATTGCTGAACAACTGCAAGATGCGGGAATAAAGGCTCTTACAATTCACGGCAGAACACGCACACAACTTTATAAAGGAACTTCCGATTGGACATTAATCAAAAAAGTAAAGCAAAATCCTAACATTCATATTCCGATTATTGGCAACGGTGATATTTTCGACGGAATTTCTGCAAAAAATGCGTTTGATAGATTTGACGTGGACGGAATTATGATAGGAAGAGCCGCAATAGGCAAACCCTGGATTTTCAGAGAAATAAAACATTACTTGAAAACAGGTGAAATATTGCCCGAACTGTCAATTAGCGAAAAAGTTGAAATTGCTAAACTGCATTTTAAAAAATCAATTGCATTAAAAGAAGGGAAAAAGGGTATTTTTGAAATGAGAAGACATTTTGCACTTTATTTTAAAGGTTTGAAAAATTTTAAAGAACTCAGATTAAAATTACTAACTTCGACAGATGAAAATCAAATTTCAGATTTACTGGATGAAATAAAACAAAAATACGGAGAACTTAACAACACTTAAAATGCTGAACAATAAATTTTTAATTTTTATTTCGGTTCTTGCAGTTGCAGCGGTCATAGTTGTTTCTTTACAATTAGAAAAAAAAGGTCGAAAACTTCCGCCTGTAATAAATGCTCTTCCTTCCGACGTTTCATATTTTTTAGAAACCGATGATTTTAATTATTTTTTAAATAAAATTTCAAAAAATGAAGATCTGAAAGAAATTTTAGGAACAAATGAAATTACTGAAAAAACCTTTCAAGACATTACTTTTTTAGATTCCATACTTCATCAAAACAGGAAAATAAAACATTTTTTCAACCAAAAAAGTGTTATTATTTCAGCACACCCGACAGGAATGGGGAAAAATGAATTTTTATTTATTGCGGGGGCAAATTCAGATGATAAAAACATTATAAAACAAACTATAAAAAATATTGAATCTTCTGCAAATTTCAGCTCTTCAAATTTTGCCGGAGCCGTAATTATTAAACAAAATTTCAAAAATTACAAAGCAATTTATTATACTTTTTACCGGGATTATTTTCTGATGAGTTTTTCGGAAATTATGATTCAAAAATCTATAAAAAATATAAACAGCGGAGCCGGGCTGGCTGATAATAAAGCATTTAAAAAATTATATCAAAAGACTGAGAACCAAGATGATGCTCAATTTTTTATTAATTACGAAACACTTTTTTCAAATACAGGAAACATTTTTAAAAATTCTTTTAAAAACGAATTGAAACTTTTACAAAATACGGCTTATTGGTCTGCTTTTAATATTTCTTTAAAACGAAAACATCTTAAATTAACCGGACACACAATTTTAAAACCCGAAATGCAGTTTCTTTCAATTTTTAAAAACACAAAACCTCAAAAAAATAAAGTTTTAAACCTGTTACCGGAAAAAACATCCTTTTTTCTGACATTAAATATTAAAAGCGGTAATTATTTTAAATATAAATATGAAGATTTTTTAGCAAAAACGAAACAGTTAAATGACTTTCAGATTCAATTGGCAGAATTTTATAAAACATACAAAATAAAAGAAGATGAAACTGATTTATATTCCGTTACCGATAATGAAATTGCACTAATAAGAGAAGATATAAATAAAAACGGGAAAAATCCGAGAAGTTTTATTTTTATAAATTTTAACGATAAATCTAAAACCGAAAAATTTTTTAATCAGGTAATTTCTTCATATTGTAAAAAGAATAATATTGAAACTCCTTCATTCTATGAAACATATAAGACCGAAGAAGACAATTATACAATAGCAAAACTTCCGATTGATAATATACCCGAAATATTCTACGGAATAATTTTCCAAAATGTAAATGCAAAATATTACACTTTAATTGATGATTTTATAATTTTCGGAAAATCTGCTTCCGATTTAAAGGAAATAATTAATTCATTTGAAAAAGATAAAACTTTTAAACGAAAATCCCCCAATTACGAATTTATAAAATCTCTTCCGGATGAATCCAATATCAGTTTTTATATAGACATAAGTCATTCTGCAAAAAATATTGAGAATTCTTTACAAAAAAAGTTATCTGAAAAATTTGATAAAAATCTTTCTTCATTAAAACGCGTTCAGGGTCCGGCTGTTCAAATTATTTTTGATTCTTACCCGGCATATACAACGGTTGACATAGGATTAAATTCATTAACACAAGAAATTTCGGAAACCGTTTGGGAAGTGCGATTAGATACATTGATTACAACAAAGCCTTTTATTGTAATAAATCATAATACCGATGAAAAAGAAATTGTTATTCAAGACGCCGCAAATAAAATTTATCTTATTGATAAAAACGGTAAAATTTTGTGGACAAGACAATTAGACGGAAAAATAATCAGTAATATTTATCAAATTGATTATTATGAAAATAAAAAACTGCAACTTCTTTTTAATACTCAAAGTAAAATATATTGTATCGACAGAAAAGGAAATTGGCTGGAGGGTTATCCCGTAAAATTAAAATCAAAAGCAACTTGCGGTATTTCTTTATTTGACTATGATCAAAACAGAAACTACAGAATTTTTGTGGCTTGTGCCAACAAATCGGTTTATTTATTTGATAAAAACGGTGAAATAATTTCGGGATGGAATTTCGATAAAACAAAAAGTTATGTTACGCAACCAATAAAACATTTTAAAAACGATGATAAAGATTATATTGCTTTCAGAGATCGAAACAACTTATATTTACTTAACAGAAAAGGAGAAATACGCGTAAAACCCGAAGTAAACATATCAATTTCAAAAAATACGGAAATTTGGTTTACGGAAGATAACATTAACGATAAAGCACATTTTTCAATAAGCAATCCCGCCGGCATTGTTTATTCTGTTTACGAAAACGGTAAAATAAAAAAAACTACCTTTAAAACATACACAAGAGACCATTATTACGTTTATAAAGATATAACGGGAGATCAAGTTCCGGAATATATTTTTACGGATATAAATCAAACAGACGTTTATGACGGAATAAGCAAAAAACGTTTATTTTCATATACTTACGATGAAGATTTAAAAACAAATGTTACAATATATGAATTTAATGAAAATGACATCCGTCTCGGAACGAGTTCCGAAAATAAATTATATTTAATAAACAATAAAGGAAACTTATGCAAAGGATTTCCTCTAACAGGAACAGGATTATTCAGTATTACAGTATTTGATAACAACCCTGAATTTTCTCTGATTACCGGAAATAAAGATAATTACTTGTATAAATATTACATTAAATAAAATTTTTGTAACTTTGCGATTGACCTTTTAACCAAATCTTAAATAACAATGAAAAATCAGATAAAATCTTTTATCTCGGTTGTATTAATATTTATTGTAATTATTTCTTTCGATTCATGCAGAAAAAATTTTTCGCTTAACGAATTTGATAATTTAACAACCGATTCCCTTCATTTCGAAGGCAGTTTTGCCGCTCCGATTGTAAATACCGAACTAACGCTGATAAATTTCTTGCCGAAAACAGATTCCTCACTTTGGGCAGAAGTGGACGCTGACAATCTGATACATCTGAGAATGTACTATAAAAATTTATTATCACCGACTTTTAATGAAATATTTCATATAGCTCCGGCACCGGCAGGAACTCCGGTTCCGGCAGATACCTTTGCCATACAGACAGATACCTCACGAATGAAAGTTTATAATAAGTTATTGTCCGGCAAACTCTTTTTCCAAAATCCGTCAATAACCTTTCACATAGACAATTATATTCCGATTGTAACATTTTTCAAGATAGATACCTTAACGTTTCATCAATCTGACGGCACCGCATTAACCCATACAAGTGCAAATGAATTTTCAATTGCAGCTCCGACTGTTGCGGGAACAAGCGAGCATACGGATATTGTTCTTGATACGACGGAAGTTCCTCTTCTTTCGCAGGTATTTTCTCCTGTTCCGCAATTTATATCATTTTATCTGTCTTCCGGAAGTCATACACCGCAAACATTGCCGTATGCTGTTACCGGAGACGAAAAAATGAACATTGATGTTGATATTGACCTTCCTTTAGATGCCAAATTAGATACAATTGTAATGGCTGATACAATGAACTTTACATTATTTAATGACGAAAGAATAAAATCAGCAACCTTAAAAATAAAATTTGATAACGGTTTCCCGATTGACGGGTTTACACAAATATATTTTACCGACTCAACAGCAACAGGAGGAACAGGAAATATTATTGACTCTGTTTTTACGGATACGAATCTAATTAATATTTCTGAAGAAGGATGGCATCTTGAATCTGCAGAGACTGACGCTCAGGGTATTGTAACTGTTCCGCACGAAAGTGATATATTTATTTTCTTAAATCAAAACAGAATTAAAAATTTAATTCAACGACATGCTTCTAAAATGATTATTAGGGGAAATTTAAATTCCTATATGCAAGACACCGGATTATTTATAAAAATTCTCGGAGACTATACAATGGGAGTTCAAATTGCCGTAAAACTTGATTTTGAAGCATCAACAAATAACATATAACCTTTTTCCGAAAATAATGAAACAGTTTAAACATATATTCACAATTATTCTGATAAGTACCCTTTTTTTCTCTTCCGCATTTTCGCAAAGATTAACTTCTTATTGGATGCAACATCTGCCGCAAGGCACATACCTGAACCCGGCAAAGCAAACCGGTTGTAAAGTTTTTATCGATATTCCCGTACTTCCGAACTTTGACATAAATGTTACGCATTCCGGATTCACAATTAACGATGCAATTAAACCGAGACCGTATACGCAGAATTCATTTATGATTGATTTAGACGGTATTGAAAAGGCATTAAAAACAGGCAATAACATTAATTTTGAAACAGAATTTTCTTTGCTGAATATCGGCATTACTTTAAGAAATGATATGTACGTCAGTTTCGGTATGAACTATAAATTCTCTGAATATTTTGAATATCCGAAAGCTTTAATAGAACTGAGAAGAGGAAATTATCGATTAAACGAAACTCCTTTAGCTTTCGACTTTAAACAAAATTTAGATTTACACAGAGAAATTTATATAGGTGTGTCAAAAAACTTTAATAATACACTTTATTTAGGCGCAAAATTAAAATATCTCTCCGGTTATGCCAATATAAAAACAAGTACAATGAATTTGGAATGGTACACCGATATAAAAACCGAAGCTATGTATGATTGGACATTTAATTCCGATTTCGATATAAAAGCTGCAAGTATTATTCCTTGGAATTTTACGGATTCTTTAGGGCAAATTAACGGAATTAACATTGATACCACATTACTTAACAACCCTGCTTCCGATTTATCAAGTTTTATTTTCCCGAAGAATACAGGTCTCGGTGTTGATTTAGGAATTGAATATAATCTGAATAATCAATTAACTTTATCGGCATCTTTAATTGATTTCGGCTTTATCAAATGGAAAACAAGCCCTAAAATAATGACTCAAAAAGCGACATTTAAGTTTTCAGGATTAGATATAGCAAAATATATCGGTAATTTAAATGATACAACCGGAGCCAATACAACACTCGGTGAAAAAATTAAAAATGATATGATTGACACCCTCTTGAATGTTTTTAATCCGAATATTGAAGAAACATCATACACAACGGCCTTAAACTCAAAACTTTATCTCGGTGCAAACTTAAAAATTACCGATTGGCTCAGTGCAGGCTTATTATACAGAGGTCTGTTTTTTAATAAAAGCTTGATTTCTTCTTATACATTTTCTGCCAATACCAATTTTTTTAAAGCTTGGTCATATTCCGTTTCTTATTCAATTATGAATGCTTCGGCAAATAATATCGGAATGGGCTTGTCATACAAAGTCGGGCCGTTTCAAATGTACCTGATAACCGATAATATTGCCGCTCCTTTTTGGGCTGTTAACGAAAGCACTTTTTCCGATAATATGCTGAAAAATACCAAAACAGTAAATTTCAGTTTCGGTTTAAACTTTTTAATTTGCGGGCATAAATACGATATCGGTTTAATGGAATAATAACTTTAATTTATTTTCGTTATTTTAAAATTATGAGGCTAAGACAAATAATCAAACTTCCGGAATATAAAAAATACAAATACAAACCTTTGTATTACGATAAACGAAAAGAAATATTAGATGCAAAAATACAAAAAGCAAAGGACAGAAAAGAATCCATAGAAAAAGGAGACTACAGACCCGATTTTAAAGGTAAATTTCGCAGCTCTTACAGAAGAGAAATTACCTTAAAGCAAAAAAAAGCTGCAAAAATCCGTTTTTTCCTTTTAATTATCTTTTTTGTGATTATTGCTTACGTTCTTATCCAAAAATCAGATGCTGTGGGAACAATGTTTGACTTATTTTTTTCAAAATGATTTATTTATAAATTTTAAAACCCATACTTATTAACTTTAATTTTATTATTATGAAAAACAATTTTATGAAAATTTCGACACTCCTTTTATTAGGATTTTTATTTACTTTCAGTGCTTGTAAGAAAGACAATGCAGACACACAATCTGCCGAAGATGCCGCAAGAGGAAGTTACATTATGGCAGATGCTTTTGCAATATCAAACAGCGGAAGCGACGGAGGAAAAGCATTATCAAAACGATTTGCTGATTGTAATTTTACTTATGCTAAGCTCAATAACGGCTTTGAATTAACATTTGCAAATTGTACCGATGATGCCGGAATTACAAGAAACGGAACAATTCGGGTTACAGCTGAAGCTAATGCTTTTGATACAGAAGGAGCCGGTTCAATTACCATTACTTTTATTAATTATACAGTAGATAATGAAGGTATTTCCGGCACTATCACTGCAACTTTTAAATCGGGTGCATTAGGATTTTATTTCAATATTACTGCAAAAGATTTACGATTAGATTATGCAGATAACACACATGTTCTGTATAATACGGCAAGCCTAACCTATGTTTTCAGTCTTGCAAATAAATTCAGTTTAGAAATAACAGGAAATTCTGACGGAATTAACAGAAACGGTGATCACTTCACAACAGAAACAGAAAAAATGAAAGTTGAATTCTTTGCAAGCACAGGTTGCCCCTTCCCCACAGAAGGAACAATGACCATAAATGTTGACGGAGAAAACCCGATTACTCTCAATTTCGATTCAGGAACGTGCGGAGAAATAACTGTCAGTCAAAAAGGTCATAAAGACGGAACAATTACAATTTTTTAAAATTAAAATATACTGAAGAGAAAGGGCTGTAATTTACAGCCCTTTTTCTTTACAAAAACTTAACAAAAGAAATAATAATACAACTAAAAAAAATTAAAAATTTTGTTTAATATTGCAGTATCAATTAAATAAATTTCTATAAAATAAAATATGAAATTCGGAATTGTTGAAGTCCTGACCCTGCTTGGCTCGTTAGGAATATTTTTATACGGGATGAAACTTATGAGTGAATCCCTGCAAAAGGTTGCCGGAGATAAAATGCGAAATATTTTAGCGGCAATGACTTCTAATCGAGTAAAAGGAATCTTTACCGGATTTCTGATTACTGCAATCATTCAATCTTCCTCGGCAACCACAGTTATGGTTGTCAGTTTTGTAAATGCCGGTTTGTTATCATTGGTTCAGTCTATCGGTGTTATTATGGGAGCAAATATCGGGACAACGGTAACTGCCTGGCTCATTTCAATACTCGGGTTTAAAGTTCATATGACAACTATTGCCCTGCCGTTAATCGGTATCGGGTTTCCTTTGTTATTTTCTAAACATACAAAAAGAAAATCTTTGGGAGAATTAGTTATCGGTTTTTCTTTATTATTTATCGGCTTGGGATATTTAAAAGATTCTGTTCCCGATATTAAAAATAATCCCGAAATTTTACATTTCCTCGGAAATTATACAGATTTAGGGTATTTATCACTATTATTATTTTTGGGAGTAGGAACTTTGCTTACCGTTATTATTCAATCATCAAGTGCCACAATGGCATTAACCCTGGTCTTGTGCTTCAACGGAATTATTTCTTTTGAAATGGCAGCAGCAATGGTTCTCGGTGAAAACATAGGAACGACCATTACGGCAAATCTGGCAGCTGTGGTTGCCAATGTTTCGGCAAAAAGAGCCGCTCGAGCACATTTTATTTTTAACGTATTCGGAGTAGTTTGGATTTTGATATTATTTTATCCCGTAATAAAAATAATAAATTATGTCGTTATAGAAATGGGATTTGCATCACCATTAAGCAATCCGGCCTCAATTCCTGTTGCCTTGTCAATATTTCACAGTGCGTTTAATATTACAAATACCTTTATTATGGTTTGGATGGTAAGACTTATTGAAAAAATTGTGATAAAAATGGTTCCGGATAAAGATTCTGATGAAGAATTTCGTTTACAATACATCAATATCGGAATGCTTTCTACTTCGGAATTAGGTATACTGCAGGCACGTAAAGAAATTTATGTTTACGGAGAGCGGGTAACAAAAATGTTTGGTTTTGTCCGAGAACTTTTCATAGTTAAAAAAGATAAAAAACATGAAAGTTTGGTTCAAAAAGTCGAAAAATATGAAGAAATTATCGACAGGATGGAAGTTGAAATTGCCGATTATCTTGCAAAAGTATCCGAAGGCGAATTAAGCGAATCTGCTTCTTTAAAAATCAGAGGAATGTTTGAAATAATTGATAACCTTGAAAGTATCGGTGATTCCTGCCGTAATCTTGAGAAAGCAATGGTTCGCAAAAAAGAAGGGAAAGTTGAATTCCCTAAAGAAATCTCAGATAACATCCTGAAAATGTTTGATTTAATTGATAATTCTTTAGAAGAAATGCTGGTTAACCTGAATAAGGATTACAGTGAAGTTAATATCAGCAAAGCTGAAGAAATTGAGTCTCAAATTAATAAATACAGAAATGAATTAAGAAAAGACCACATTAAAAATGTCAAGGCAAAAAAATACAAATATAAAGCCGGGATTTTGTATAATGAATTATTCTCAACTTGTGAAAAATTGGGTGATTATGTTATCAACGTATCTGAATCAATACGAGATTCTCAAATGTTATAATTTAAGAAAACACCTGAGCTAAAATTTCTGATGATTTTAATTTTCCCGGACGGTCTAAATGTAAATTATAAAAATCAATCATACTGCGAAGCAAAAATTTTCGTTCGAAATTACTTAATTTAAAACCTTGCTGATTAAAATTATTTAATTTTATTAATTCATAAAATTTTCGACTTTTACTCTCATCTAAAAAATAAGTATGGTTAGGTTGACCTATAATAAATTTTGCTTCTTGTAAATCAAAAATCTTTTTGGAATCGGAATAATTATTTTCCGGTTTAACACCTAAAAACTCAGTAAGTCGATATAAAAAAAATATATGAAAATTGTTGAAATGTTCCGTTTCATCATCCAAACTAATCACAGAATTATAAATAAAATCAAATAATTCTTTATCGGTTTGATTTTCCCGTAACATTTTCAATAAAAATTCCGCAAGAAACAAGCTTATTGTTTGTTTATAAATATCGAACGGTAAATTTATTAATACTTTTCCTGCCGAAATGTCTTTTATCTTCTGTAACCCTGTATTTTCTTTATGATAAACTTGTAAATCCAAAAGATACATCGGTTGCAATAAATTCAATATGCTTTTCTTTTTTGCCGATACAGAAACAAAAAACAGGTACGATTGCAATCCGAATTCTCTTGTAAGAATATTAAGTATCAGTTTGGAATCAGAATACTTTAAGCGATGTAACAAAATGCCTTTTGTCGGATGTATCATAGTTTATTTCAGATATTAAAAAACAAAGTTAGAAAAATTAACCTGCTTAAAAACCTTTTTTTATCATACCTTTTATGAAATTTCATATTTTTTTGTATCTTTAAGAAATATAAATCTTAAATTTTAGCTATGAAACATCTTTTTTTAATCATTTCTTTATCCGTTTTTTTTATTACTCCGGAATTCGGACAAGGAATAAAAGAACAAAAAGTAAAAACCGAAATCAATTCTGTTACCGTATATCTTTCGGGAGCCGAAATTCACAGAAACAAAATGCTTAATTTAAAAACCGGAAAAACACGTCTTATTTTTGTGAACTTATCACCGAAAATTAATGATAAAAGTGTTCGGATTACAACAAGTAAAAATGTTGATTTGCTGGGAATTACAACTAAAATAAACTACCTTGCAAATGAAATTAATGCTCCGAGAACAAAACGACTGAAAGATTCATTAAATTTAATTACCGATAAAATCCAAGCTGTTGCGGATCAGTCTGATGCCTATAATATTGAAAAGAAAATGTTGTTGGCAAATATTTCCATCGGAGGAAAAGACAAAGGTGTCAGTATAACAGACCTGAAACAGGCATCAGATTTTTACCGAAACAGAATTACCGAAATTAATACCAAATTAAGTAAACTGAAAGCGAGAAATAAAAAAATGAATACAGAATTTCAGAAAATCAAAAATCAATTAGCACAATTAAACAGTAATTCAAATTATTCTCGCTCGGAAATAAGTGTTTTAGTTTCCTCCGGTACAACAACTTCGTGTAAAATAGAACTAAAATATTTGCTGAATGATGCCGGATGGTCTCCGTCCTATGATATCAAAGCAATTGATACAGATAAACCTGTTAAATTGGAATATAAGGCAAAAGTATATAACAATTCCGATATAGATTGGAAAAATATAAAAATAAAACTTTCCACCGCCGACCCAAATTTAAGTATTACAAAACCTGTGTTAAATCCTTGGTACTTAAAATATAAGGTTTATTCATATGCAAACAATATAAGGTACAAAAAAGCAGAGGGATACATTCAAAACAAAATTCAATCAAGTAATATACCTTCCGTTATTCAGGAAAATCAATTATCAGAAGAAGATGATGTTTTCTCAAATACATATACCGAAGCAGAAGTTCCCGAATTAAGTGCAGAATTTAACATTAAAAAAACTTATGATATTCCTTCTGACGATAAACCTTATATTGTTGATATAAATGAATATGAATTACCCGCAACCTATAAAGATTATGCCGTTACAAAATTAGATAAAGATGTTTTTTTGCTGGCTCGCATAACCGGATGGCAAGATTTAAACCTTATTGAAGGCCCTGCAAATGTCTATTATGCAGGAACATACCTCGGTCAATCTTTTATTGATATACGAAATGTAAAAGATACTTTAGACCTTTCTCTCGGAAGAGACGGGAAAGTTCTGGTTACCAGAACAAAGGTGAAAGCATACAGCAGTTCTAAAATTATCGGAACCAAACGAAAAGAAACTATGACATATGAATTAATTGCCCGAAACAACAGAAAAACCGATATTAATTTGCAAATTTCAGATCAAATACCGATTTCTCAAACTGATGAAATCGAAGTTAAAGTGTTGAATACTTCAGGTGCAGTTATGAATGAAACAACCGGGAAATTAAAATGGGAATTCAAATTAAAACCCGGCGAAACAAAAAAAATAACACTGTCATTTGAAATTAAATATCCGAAAAATAAAGAAATTCAAACAGAACAAAGAAAACAAAGACAAATACGGTATTTTTAAGCTGAAAGCAACAAAATTTATTGTTAAATGCAGCAGCCCGCAATAAATTATTTACATTTGCTTCATAAACTTAAAATCCCGGTAAAATGAAACAACTTATTATTCTCACTGTTTTATTCTCAGTTTTTTTCTCTTCTTTTGCTCAAAAATCTTTAAATGAAAAAGAAATTAAAGAAATTAAAACGGCTTATCAATCAGATAATTCGTATTTAAAAGCTGTTACAAATGCAGTTTCAAACAATACAATCCGAAATTTGGCTCTGAACAGACAAAACATCGGAAAATATGACCATGAATTCAAATATAAAGTTTCTGTAAAAGGTATTACTAATCAAAAATCTTCAGGAAGATGCTGGATGTTCACTTCATTAAACGTGATACGTCCTAAAGCTATGCAAACATTGGATTTACCCTTGTTTGAATATTCTGAAAACTATCTGTATTTTTGGGATATTTTTGAAAAATCCAATTTATTTCTCGAAAGTATTATTGAAACAAAAAACTTACAAACAGACAATCGGGAAGTTGAATGGCTGTTTAACAATGTTGTCGGTGACGGCGGCGTTTGGAGTTCGTTCACAAATCTTGCCGATAAATACGGATTAGTTCCTAAAGAAGTAATGCCCGAAACTCATTCAAGTGAAAACACACAATTAATGATTAAGCTAATCAGACGAAAATTAAGAGGTGATGCACTTCATCTCCGTTCAATGAAAGGGACTGATGATATTTTACGAAAAGCAAAATTAAATTCACTTAAAGATATTTACAAAATGCTTTGTATCAATCTCGGAGAGCCGCCGACAGAATTTTTGTGGAGATACACGGATAAAAACGGAAATCTTACGCCCTATAAAAAATATACACCAAAATCATTTATGAAAGCATCTCTCGGAGACATTGATTATTCTGATTATATTATGTTAATGGACGACCCGACAAAAGAATATTATAAATTATATGAAATCCAGAAAGACAGAAATGTTCTTGAAGGTAAAAATTGGAAATTTATCAATCTGCCGTCAAAAGAAATAAAAAAATATGCTCTTAAATCCATACAGAACAATGAAGCTATGTATTTTTCATGCGATGTGGGAAAACAATTAAACAAAGATGAAGGGCTTTTGGATACACAGAATTATGATTACGAATCACTTTTTGGCGTTAAATTTGATATGAATAAAAAAGAACGCATTTTATCGCACGAAAGCGGTTCAACTCACGGTATGGCATTAGTAGGTGCCGATGTTGACCAAAGCGGAAAAATAACAAAGTGGTTACTTGAAAACAGTTGGGGAAAATCCTCGGGACATAACGGGTATTTAACAATGACCGACAGATGGTTTGATGAATATATGTTCCGTGTCGTTATTTTAAAACAATTTATGAACGAGCAAACCCTAAAAATCCTGAAACAAAAACCAATTATGTTACCGCCGTGGGATCCGATGTTTTCGGAAGATTTGTAACATAATTTAACGTATGAAAAAAATAATTATTATTTTCGGAATTACAATAATTCTTGCTGTGTTTTTGAACAGTTGCAAAATAATGCAATCTTCAAAGTTAAACGAAGTTCAATTAACCGAAGAATTTATTGACGGCAATATATTTGCAGAAAGTATTGATTTCTATCAACGATTTTTATACGACAATCCTAATGACGGAGACTTTAATTACAAAATGGGTTTTGCATTATTAAATACAAAAGGCAGAGAAAAAGAATCCATCGAATACTTTGAAAAAGCTAAAAATATATTTGATAAACCGTCAACTTTAAATCGATATGTTGAAAGTTCTTTTCAGTTAGCCAGAGCATACCGTTCAGCCTATCTTTTTGTTGCAGCTTTACAAGAATTAGCAAATCTTCGTTCTGTTGTTGAAAAAAGTCCCGCACTTTTAGCAGTAATTAATCGCGAAATTTTCAAATGCGAATCCGGTCAACGTTTGTTTGAAAATAAAATAAGTTTTAAAATTACAAATCTCGGAGACAGTATAAATTCTGAATACAGCGATCACAGTCCGGTTATTTCCGCTGATGAATCCGTTTTAATTTTTACTTCGAGAAGACCTGACGGCTGGGCTGATGAAATTGATGCAGACGGAAATTATAATGAAGATATTTTTATAAGTGAAAAAATTGACGGACATTGGACTAAAGCAAAAGGCATTAAAACTATCAATACAAAAAACCACGAAGCATCTTGTGGTCTTTCTGTTGACGGACAAACCCTATTTATATATAAAGCAGATGATTACGGAAGTATTTATCAGAGTACATTTGAAAACGGAGAATGGAATACTCCGGTTAAATTAGGTCCGAATATTAACACTGAAGACAGAGAAACTCACGCTTCAATATCTGCCGACGGCAAAAAATTATATTTTACAAGCGACAGACCGGGCGGTTTCGGAGGTTTGGATATTTATGTTTCCGAAAAAATGAAAAACGGAATGTGGGGACCGGCACGAAATCTCGGTAAAGGCATTAATACAAAATACAACGAAGAAGGCCCTTTCATCCATCCCGACGGGAAAACATTATATTTCAGTTCAAAAGGACATGAAAATCTCGGAGGTTACGATATTTTCAAATCAACAAAAACTGAGTTCGGAACATGGACTCCCGCTGAAAATATCGGTTATCCGATAAATACCGTTGGGGACGATGTTTTTTATACACCCACTGCCGACGGACAACATGCCTATTATTCCTCTCAAAGAAGTCCCGATGCAAGTGATAATGACATATTTTTAATTACATTAGATTCTGTTAAACGTTCCGATATTACCGTTATGATCGGGTCTGTTTTTTCAAAATGCAGTTCCGGAATTCCGAAAAATGTTCAAATTACCGTAAAAGATACCGAAACCGGAGAACAATATCAGATTAAACCAAATCCGAAAAATAAACGATTTATTTTCATTGCAAAATGGGGAAAAACATATAAAATTGCCTTATCTGTAGGAAAAGAAATAATTTTTACCGACACACTGACAATTCCGCCTGATAATGCACCTAAAATGATGAAATACAAATCAATAAGGTTAGATCCCGATATACATTGTAAATGAAAAAATTTTATCTGCCGTTCAGATTTCAAACCTTACGGAGACTGAATATCCCAAAATAAACAGACTGCCAAAAGGAAAACTTAATTTTGATTTTCCTGAAAGTACTTGTTAAATGTTAGTACAGTAATTTTTGCATTTGCCGTTTAAATCTATGCCCGTAAAATTGAAGGTAAAACATTTGTAAGTAAAAAATAAAACTTTACCTTTGCAGTCATTTTTTAACTAAATAAATAATAATATGCCTGTAAAGATCAGACTAGCAAGACACGGCCGCAAAAGAAGGGCGTTCTACTACATTGTTGCTGCAGACAGCAGGGCACCGCGTGACGGTAGGTACATTGAGAGAATCGGTTCGTATAACCCGAATACCGATCCTGCCTCTATTGATCTGAATTTCGACAAAGCTTTAGGCTGGCTTCAAAACGGAGCTGTTCCTACGGATACTTGTCGAGCAATCCTTTCATACAAAGGGGTTTTGTATAAAAACCATCTTTTAAAAGGAGTTACCAAAGGTGCTTTGACTGAAGAAGAAGCAGAAAGTAAATTTAGTTCTTGGTTGAAAGACAAAGAACAAAAAATTCAAGCAAAAGCGGATAAACTGAAAGCTGAAACTAAAACCGAAAGAGAAACTCGCTTAAAAATTGAAGAAGAAATTAATAAAGCGAGAGCCGAAGAAATTGCCGCAAAACGAACTCCGGTTACGGAAGAAGTTGAGCAAACTGAAGAACCGGTTGACGAAGAAACTGCTGCTGAGGAAGTTAAAGCCGAAGCTGAAACAAAAACTGAAGAAGTAAAAGCAGAAGTTACCGAAACTAAAGAAGAAACCGAAGAAAAAAAAGAAGACTAATATTATGATACCGATTTCCGAACTTAATTTAGTTAAAATCGGTGAAATCATAAGAACTCACGGATACAAAGGTGAGGCAGTCGTCAAACTTTCGGTTGACTTTGAAAGATTAAACTTAACGGAACTTACTTTCCTGATTATTGACGGAAATAAAGTTCCGTTTTTCTTTTCATATCCGCCGAAACCATATAAAAAAAGCGGACTTCTGATAAAACTCGACAACATTAATTCCGACAAGGAAATTGAAAAAATATTACATTCTCCCGTTCTTACGGAAGAAAAAAACATTGTTCCGGAAAGTAGTGAGGCAACACAAATCCCGAAAGGATTCAATGTTTTTAACCGAGAACAACTTATCGGAAAATCCGGAGAATACCTTAACATCCCCTCAAACCCGATAATTACGGTATATTCCGATAACAATCAAGAAATTCTTATTCCTCTTAACGACAAATTTATCAAAGAAATAAATTATGATAAAAAAGTAATTATCTTTGACTTGCCCGACGGCTTAATTGACGTAAACGAATAATATGAAAAAAATAATTTCTTACAATGTAAACGGAATAAGAGCTGCTCTTAAAAAAGGATTTGTAGAATGGCTCAAAGAAGAAAACCCGGATATAGTTTGTATTCAGGAAACAAAAGCTCAACCCGAACAAATTGATTCTGAACTGTTTAAATCTCTCGGATACGAATCGTATTGGTTTTCGGCACAAAAAAAGGGTTACAGCGGAGTGGGAATTCTTACAAAAATAAAACCCGACAATGTCAAATACGGTATGGAAATTGAAAAATACGACAATGAAGGTCGTTTTATTCGTGCCGATTACGGCGACGTTTCCGTTATAAGTGTTTACCATCCGTCCGGTTCGAGCGGCGACTTAAGACAAGCATTTAAAATGCAATGGCTTTCGGATTTTCAAAACTACATTAAAGAATTACGAAAAACTCGACCGAATTTAATTATTTCCGGCGATTTTAATATTTGCCGATTATGGATTGATATTCACAATCCCGAAAAGCAACAAAATACATCCGGTTTTTTACCCGAAGAACGAGATTGGTTTCAAAGATTTGTTGATGACGGCTTTACGGACAGTTTCAGAAAATTTAACGAAGAGCCGCATAATTACAGTTGGTGGAGTTACAGAGCAAATGCCCGCAACAATAACAAGGGCTGGCGCATTGACTACCATATGGTAAGCAAAGAATTTGAATCTAAAATTAAAAACGCCTCAATACTCCCCGACGTAAAACATTCCGACCATTGTCCGGTTGTTATTGAAGCTGATTTTTAACAAAATACCAAAATTACAAGCTGCCGCACCAACATTCTGACAAACAAATAGTTAAATACAAATTAGCTCCGCTTAAATAAAACATTGATACGATGACTATCAATAACTCGGGCTGTCTAAAAAGTCGTTATTTATAGAATTATGGTCTCTACGTGATTTTTCAACTAACTGACGAAAAGACTTTTATGTTTTTTCATTTAAATTAGAGAGTTTCAGTAAATACAGGAGAAATATAAAAATCAGTTCAAAAATTTGAGCTGATTTTTTAATTTAACAAAGTCAAGATTTGCAAGAAGACCAAAAAAAACAAAAGTAAAGTTTACATTATGTTAATACTTGGAACAAGACACAACCCTTCCGTAAATTTTCCTAAATTTAAGAAAATTTATGCTCTCACAAGGATTTCTTTTGTCTGTTTCATCCGTTTTCCGATTTCAACGATATTTGCAGTTTGACCCCCAAAGGGCTCAGCGAAGCTAAATATAGGCGTTTTATACTGATTCCGGGGTCTTTTTTATAAAAAGTTATTAACTATTTATCTTATTTTAAACAGTTGAGGATTTCCTGAATGTTCCTACTTAAAATGATACAAGAAAATAATGGTTCCTGCATAAGCCGGTTTTTTTCGATTTTTTATTTCTAATGTTGCTCTCATTTCTGCTTTACAGATACCTCGCAAGTCTTGAACTTTCATAACTTTGACGGTTAAACGAACTTCATCGTTAACTCTCACGGCTTCACTGAACTTAAAATTGTTAATACCGTAATTTACAAGCATTTTAACATTATTTACTTCAATTATTTCATTCCACAAAGGAGGTAATATTGACAGAGTTAAATAGCCATGAGCAATAGTGGAGCCGAATTGAGATTCTTTTTTTGCTCTTTCTTCGTCAATATGTATCCATTGGTGATCCATTGTTGCATCGGCAAATTTATTAATTTGTGCTTGGGTAATTTTCATATAATCAGAAGAATCCAAAGTAATGCCTTCCAATGCTGCGAATTCTTTCAAACTGTTTATTACTGTTTTAGTCATTATTATAGGTTTTGAAAATTCGAAAATATAAAACAAAATCTCTTATGCAAAATTTTTATTGAACCGGACGTTTAGTTGATATTGAATATGGCTGTTAAACTGTTAAAAAACAGTAAATGTATTCATACAGAATTCACAGAATTTCACAGATATTTCTGTGTGAAATTTAATATAGAAACTAATATTAATAAAAATACCAATATCAGTTAAGTGTCTAATTCGAAAACTCTAATTATTTGTTTTTCCAAGAATCTCTTAATGATAACGTTCTGTTAAAAATTATCTTATTTTCTGATGTGTCTTTATCAACACAGAAATATCCTAATCTTTCAAATTGAAAACGATCTCCGGCTTTTGTCTCTTTTAAGAATGGTTCTGCTTTGCAATTTTTCAAAACGCTTAACGAATCCGGATTAATAAATTCTTTAAAGTCTTTCTCTTTATGTCCGTCCGGCGATTCGTCGTAAAACAAACGGTCGTATAAACGAATATCAACATCAATTGCGTGTTTTGCCGAAACCCAATGCAATGTTCCTTTTACTTTTCTGCCGTCGGGCGATTTTCCGCCTTTCGATAAAGGGTCGTATGTGCAAAGAAGTTCAGTTATTTCTCCGTTTTCGTCTTTTACGACTTCGTTACATTTAATAAAATAAGCATATCGTAAACGAACTTCTCCTCCGAGTTTCAATCTAAAAAATTTACGATTGGCTTCTTCTTTAAAATCTTCTTGTTCTATGTATAATGTTTTTGAAAACGGAACTTCTCTTTCGCCCATAGTTTCGTCTTCCGGATTATTAACGGCAGGCAAAAACTCCTCTTCGTTTTCCGGATAATTGGTAATTGTAACTTTCAGCGGATTTAAAACCGCCATAACTCTTTGTGCGGTTCTGTTCAAATGTTCCCTTATGCTGTATTCCAACAATCCTACGTCTATTATATTTTCTCGTTTTGCAACTCCCACCTTATCGGCAAAAATTTTCAGAGCTTCCGGAGTGTATCCCCTTCTGCGTAAGCCGGAAATAGTAGGCATTCGAGGATCATCCCAGCCCAAAACGTGTTTTTTTTCGACCAATTCGGCAAGTTTTCGCTTACTCATTACGGTATAGCTTAAATTCAAACGGGCAAATTCAATTTGCCGAGGACGTGTTCTGCCTTCTTCGTAGATGTGATCCAAAAACCAATCATATAAAGGTCTGTGATTTTCAAATTCCAATGTGCAAATTGAATGCGTAATACCTTCAATATAATCCGATTGTCCGTGTGTGAAATCATACATCGGGTAAATACACCATTTATTTCCCGTTCGATGATGCTCTGCGTGTTTTATACGATACATAACCGGGTCGCGCATATGCATATTCGGAGAACTCATATCTATTTTTGCTCTTAAAACTTTTTCTCCGTCTTTAAATTCACCTTTTCGCATACGTTCAAACAAATCCAAATTTTCTTCAACCGCACGATTTCTGAAAGGGCTTTCCGTCCCCGGTTTTGTAGGCGTTCCTCTCGTTGCCGAAATTTCTTCTCCGCTTTGGTCGTCAACATAAGCATAACCGTCTTTTATCAGCTTAACAGCCCACTCGTAAAGTTGTTCAAAATAATCGGAAGCATAATGCACCTCTCCGTGCCATTTATATCCCAGCCACTGCACGTCCTCCAAAATAGAATCAACATATTCGACATCTTCTTTAACGGGGTTTGTATCGTCGAAACGAAGGTTAGTTTTTCCTTTATATTTTTCTCCGAGTCCGAAATTCAGAATAATTGATTTTGCGTGTCCTATATGCAAATATCCGTTAGGTTCCGGCGGAAAACGCGTAATTATTTCTTTATGTTTACCTGATTTTAAATCTTCTTCAACAATTTGTTCTATAAAATTGAGAGATTTTTTCTCTTCCGTATTTTCGTTATTTTTTTTATCCGTCATAGGTATATTCTGAAAAATTATCCGGCAAAGATAAAATGAATTATTGTTTTTTAATACATTTGCAACTTGATTTTAATTTTTGAAAACAATAATGGGATTTATTGAAATTGAAGGTATGGAATTTTATGCCTATCACGGGCATTACAAAGAAGAACAAATTGTAGGCAATCGGTTTTTAATTGATTTAAAAATAGAAACCGACTGCCGAAAAGCCGCAGAAAGCGACAATATCGAAGATGCCGTAAATTACCAAACGGCATATAAAATTATTAAAAAAGAGATGAAAAAAAAATCCAACCTCTTGGAAAATATTGCAGGCAGAATTATTGATGCTCTATACAAAAATTTAGATAATACGAAATCCGTTACCGTAAAACTTTCAAAAATGAACCCTCCTATGGGCGGAAAAATTAAAAAAGTAAGTATTACAATGACCAAATAAAGCAGAACAATGAAAAATAATTTAACTATATACAACACATTAAGCCGAAAAAAAGAAAAATTTGAACCGATTAATCCGCCTTTTGTAGGAATGTATGTTTGCGGACCTACAGTTTACGGCGATGCACATCTCGGACACGCACGTCCGGCAATTACATTCGATTTGCTTTTCAGATACCTTAAATATCTCGGATACAAAGTTCGCTACGTCCGCAATATTACAGACGTAGGACATTTGGTAAATGATGCCGACGAAGGTGAAGACAAAATTGCAAAAAAAGCAAAACTGGAACATATTGAGCCGATGGAAATTGTTCAAAAATACACTAACAGTTACCATCGAAATACGGCACAACTGAACACTTTGCCTCCGAGGATTGAACCGCACGCATCGGCTCATATTATCGAACAGGCGGCAATGGCAAAAAAGATTTTAGAAAACGGCTTTGCCTATGAAGTTAACGGTTCCGTATATTTTGACGTTGAAAAATATTCAGAAAAAAATAATTACGGAAAACTTTCCGGAAGAAAAATTGAAGATTTAATTTCGAATACAAGAGAACTTGCCGGACAAAGCGAAAAGAAAAATCCGTTTGATTTTGCTCTGTGGAAAAAAGCCGAACCCGAACACATTATGCGTTGGCCCTCCGAATGGAGCGACGGTTTTCCCGGCTGGCATCTCGAATGTTCGGTGATGAGCACAAAATATCTCGGAGACAAATTTGATATTCACGGCGGCGGGCTCGATTTGCAATTTCCTCATCACGAATGCGAAATAGCACAATCGAAAGCCGCAAACGGCGAAGATTCCGTAAAATATTGGATGCACAATAACCTCATTACCATCGAAGGACAAAAAATGAGCAAATCACTCGGAAATTTCATTACGCTTGACGAAATGTTTTCCGGAAAAAACGACTTGCTCGAACAGGCATACAGCCCTATGGTCGTTCGCTTTTTTATTTTACAGGCACATTACCGCAGCACGCTCGACTTTTCAAACAAAGCATTGCAGGCATCCGAAAAAGGATTGCAACGACTGATGAAAGGTCTTGAAACTCTGGAAAAAATTAAACCTTCGGCAGAGACTTCGGTTGACCTTAAAAGTCTGAAAGAAAAGACGTTTGATGCCTTAAACGATGATTTAAACACCCCGATTTTAATAGCTCATCTTTTCGACGGAATTAAAATGATAAACCAAATTCATTCCGGTGACGAAACAATAAACAATGAAGATTTAGAAGATTTAAAATCTTTTTACAAACTTACGGTATTTGATATTCTCGGTTTAAAACCCGAAAGTCAAAACGCAAATTCCGACAAAAAATTTGAAGACGCAATAAATTTACTTTTAAATATTCGGCTTGAAGCCAAAAAAAACAAAGATTTTGCAACTTCCGATAAAATTCGGGATGAATTGAATAAAATAGGAATTATAGTAAAAGACAAAAAAGACGGTTTTGAATGGGAAATAAAGTAAGATTTTGATTTCACATAAAAAAGAAATATCTTTGAAAAAAGAGAACATTGCAAATAACAACGCTTAAAAAATATTATCATTCATAAAATATCCGAAATTGACAATCTTTCTTTTCTTGAAGCAGTTAATAAAATTATTGACGTTAAAAAAGAAACAAAAATTCTTGTTTTGGACGATATTATTAAAGAAGAAATATCAAAATCAAAAGACGAAATTAATAAAGGCTTATTTATTGAAGACGAAAAATTAAATACGAACATAAATAAACGGCTTCAAGAAAAATAATTTTTTATTCCGACAGAAATAAAAGTAAAACTTATTCGGCAAAACTTTATAAAAAAATAAATAAAAAAGTAAGTTTGTTAAAAAAGCAACATTTTATAGGTGTCAGGACAGACGATAAAAGTATAAGAACTGTAATTATTGAAAAATATTCTTTTTTATGAAGCAAACCCGGAGCATATAATAATTCACGCAATTTGGGATACAAGACAAAATCCCGATAATTTGAAAATTAAATAATCACAAAATATAGTTTCAATGAAAAATTTAGCATTTCTATTATCATTAATTTTAATTTTTATGTCTTGTTCAGAAAAAAACAATGAAAGTTCCGGACAAAAATCTGATGAAAAAATTATAGGAAAACCCGAATTAAAACTCGAAAGCGATGTTATGACACCGGAAGTTCTCTGGTCGTTCGGTCGTTTAAGCGATGTGCAGGTTTCTCCCGACGAAAAAACACTGCTCTTCGGAATTACGTATTACGATATTGCCGAAGACAAAGGAAATAGAGAACTTTATACAATGCCTGCGGAAAGCGGAGATATGAAACAAATTACCAAAACCGCAAAAGGCGAATACAATGCCGTGTGGAGCAAAGACGGAAAAAACATTTATTTTATAAGCTCAACCGATAACGGAATGCAAATGTTTAAAATGAATGCCGACGGTTCAAACAGAAAACAAATAAGTAACATTGACGGCGGTATAACGGGTTTTAAACTTTCCCCCGACCAAACAAAAATTCTTTACACCAAAGAAGTTGATTTGGTCGAAAAAGTTGTTGATGTTTATCCTGATTTACCCAAAGCAAATGCACGCATTATTACGGATATGATGTATCGCCACTGGGATACTTGGACAGATTCTTACAGCCATATTTTTATTGCCGATTTTAAAGGAAATAAACTTACCGAAGGCATTGACATTATGAAAGACGAAGATTATGATTCCCCGCTTAAACCTTTCGGCGGTTTAGAAGAAATCACTTGGAGTCCCGACGGAAAAACAGTTGCCTACACTTGTGTGAAGAAAAAAGGGCTTGCATATACTCTTTCAACAAATTCAGATATTTATTTCTATAATCTTGACACAAAACAAACCGTAAACTTTACGAAAGGCATGAACGGATATGATAAAGCACCTGTTTATTCGCCCGACGGAAGCAAAATTGCCTGGGAAAGTATGGAAAGAGACGGTTACGAATCGGATAAAAACAGACTTTTTGTTTTCGATTTCAACACAAAAGAAAAGAAAAATTACACAAAAAACTTTGATCAAAATGCCGGCAATTTAGCTTGGGATGCAAAAGGGGAAAATATTTATTTTATAAGCGATTATCATGCTCGTTTTCAAATCTATAAATTAAATCTTGCAAGCAATAAAATAAAAGCAGTAACTCAAGGTAACCATAACTACCGTACAGTTACTGTTTTATCCGATAAATTAATTACAACAAAACAATCAATGTCAATGCCTACGGAAATTTTTGCCGTAAATAATAACGAAAAAGAAACACAAATAAGTTTTGTAAATAAGAATATTTTGGATCAATTACAATTCGGAAGAGTCGAAGAGCGTTGGGTGAAAACAACCGATAATAAAAAAATGCTGGTATGGGTAATTTATCCGCCTCATTTCGATGCAAATAAAAAATACCCTGCATTGCTCTATTGTCAAGGCGGACCGCAATCATCCGTAAGTCAGTTTTGGTCGTATCGTTGGAATTTCCAAATGATGGCTGCTGACGGTTACATTATTGTTGCACCGAACAGACGCGGTTTACCGAGTTTCGGACAAGCATGGAACGAACAAATCAGCGGCGATTACGGCGGACAAAATATGAAAGATTACCTGTCGGCAATTGATGCTTTAAAAAAAGAACCTTTTATTGATGAAAACAGATTGGGAGCCGTAGGTGCAAGTTACGGAGGTTTCTCCGTATATTGGCTTGCCGGACATCACGACAAACGATTTAAAGCATTTATAGCACACGACGGTATTTTTAATCTTGAAGCACAATATACAGAAACCGACGAACTTTGGTTCGCAAATTGGGATTTGGGCGGTGCTCCTTGGGATAAAAACAACAAAATTGCACAAAAATCTTATGCAAATTCGCCGCATAAATTTGTTGATAAGTGGGATACTCCCATTTTAGTTATTCACGGCGGAAAAGATTACAGAATTTTAGATTCTCAAGGTTTCAGTGCTTTTGATGCCGCACAATTAAAGGGCATTCCTTCAAAAATGTTGTATTTCCCGAAAGAAAGCCATTGGGTATTAAAACCGCAGGACGGAATTCTTTGGCAACGTGAATTCAAAAGTTGGTTGGATAAGTGGCTGAAATAAAAAATAAAGAATAAAGAATAAAAGATAAAAGACTCCTTTTATTTTTCGTAAAAGGGGTTTTTTTTGTTTATTTGTATAATTTATTAATAAAATTAAAAAGATATGAAAATCATATTCTCACTATTATTCTTATTTCAAGTTATGACAATAAACGCACAAAGTTTTTACGATTTAGAAGCAAAAACCATTGACGGAAAGACCTTTAAGTTTGAACAATTAAAAGGCAAAAAAGTAATGATTGTAAATACGGCATCAAAATGCGGATATACTCCTCAATATGCCGACTTAGAAAAACTATACGAAGCATATAAAGACAGTAATTTTGTTATTATCGGTTTTCCGGCTAATGATTTTTTAAGGCAAGAACCCGGAACCAACGAAGAAATAAAATCCTTCTGTACTTTAAATTACGGGGTTACTTTCCCTATGATGGCAAAAATACACGTAAAAAGAAAAGAAATACATCCTGTTTATCAATGGCTTACAAAAAAAGAAAAAAACGGCGTACTTGATTCCAAAATAAAATGGAATTTTCAAAAATATATTATTAATGAAAACGGTAAGCTGTTAAATGTCTTTTATTCCAAAACCAAACCTTTCGATGAGGCAATTTTGAAATTATTATAATTCTTAGATTTTCGAAAAATAACACAAAGATTTCGAAATAAATGCGATTTCCTTATCCGCTTCAAAGCATTTCGTGCCAAAGTTTATAATGAAATATGTCTTTAATACCTTGAAAAATCAAGAAGTAATAAATATTGGACAAACTTATGTTTCATACAATAAAAAAATGCAGTTCTAAAAGTCTTATTTTATAATGGATTTAGAAGAAAAGAAGACTGATGATTGTAAACCCTGTGTAAACCGACATAATTTTTGATGATTTATGAAAAAGAAAAAACCTCCCGAATCTCCCGATTCAAAAGGCTTTTATTTTGTCGGGGTGAGAAGACTTGAACTTCCGACCCCACGCCCCCCAGACGCGTACTCTGCCAACTGAGCTACACCCCGAACTGTTTTTTGCTTAAAAAGCGAATGCAAAATTATGAAATAAATCGTTCTGCACAAAAAAATCTTTTTGTAATAATTATCACCTTATAATTAATAAAAACATATTTAATTTACATTCTGAAACTGACAAATTCTCCGATATTTTTTTCGGTATATATTTTGTCGAAGTAAAAGACAAATTTATCCTTAATTCAAAATAATAATAACAATTATAAAAAAATAATAAAATGAGTTTTTTTAAAACATTAGACGTAAATGATAATAATGACAAAAAGGCAGACGAATTAGAAGCTGCCGAAAATGTAAAATGTTTAATTATAGGTTCGGGTCCTGCCGGATATACCGCTGCAATTTATGCCGCAAGAGCCAATCTTAATCCGGTCGTAATTCAGGGAATGGAAGCCGGAGGCCAATTAACCACGACTACCGAAGTTGAAAATTTTCCGGGTTACCCCGAAGGCGTTACGGGTCCCGTAATGATGGAAGATCTTAAAGCACAAGCAGAACGTTTCGGAACGGATGTGCGATGGGGAGAAGTTACTTCAGTTGATTTTTCACAAAGACCCTTCAAAGTAATTGTAGATAATAAAAAACCCTTTATTGCCGAAACCGTAATTATTGCAACCGGAGCAACCGCTAAATATCTCGGTTTGGAATCCGAAGAAAAATTTAAAGGTGCCGGAGTATCCGCTTGTGCAACTTGCGACGGATTTTTCTACAAAGGTCAAAAAGTTGCCGTTGTAGGCGGCGGAGACACAGCTGCGGAAGAAGCGACTTATTTAGCCGGTTTGGCGGAAAAAGTTTATCTGATTATAAGAAAACCTTATATGCGAGCTTCCAAAGCAATGATAAAACGTGTAGAAAACACACCGAATATTGAAATTTTGTACGAACACAACACAAAAGAAATTACGGGAACAAATGTTGTAACGGGTGCAACTTTAATTAAAAGAAAGGATAAGCCCGATGAGGAAGAAGTAAAAATTGAAATTGACGGATTTTTTGTTGCTATCGGACATAAACCGAATTCCGATTTGTTTAAAGATTATATTGAAACAGATGCTGTCGGCTACATAAAAACCGTTCCCGGAACTTCAAAAACAAATGTTCCCGGAGTTTTTGCCGCCGGCGATATCCAGGATTCAATATACAGACAAGCAGTAACGGCTGCCGGCTCAGGTTGTATGGCGACACTCGATGTCGAACGTTTTTTGGCAGAACAGGAATAAAATAATAAGATATATAATTTAAGGTCGTATTTTTACGACCTTTTTTTATGCAATAACACCTGACCCGATTAACTCATCGTCAAGATAAAATGCTGCAAATTGTCCGGAAGTTATTCCTCTTTGTGCATTTTCAAAAACCAAATAAATACCTTCTGTTTGTCTGTATAAAATTGCTTTTTGTAAAGGTTGTCTATAACGAATTCTGGCTGATATTTTTAAAGATTTACCTTCCGGAACTTCTAAATCCGGACGAACCCAATGGACTTCTTCTTCTGAAATAAATAAAGCTTTACGGAATAATCCCGGATGCTGTTTCCCCTCCCCTATATAAACAATATTTTTCTTCACGTCAATATCCAAAACAAACGGCGGTTCTTTAAGTCCGCCCACACCTATTCCGCGCCTTTGTCCGATTGTAAAAAAATGTGCTCCTTGATGTTTGCCGATAATTTTTCCGTCTTCGGGTGTATAGAAATAAGGTTCGGATAATAATTTCAGTTGTTCGTCAAATTTTAAATTCTTATAATCTTTTGTTTTTTGAAATTCCGGAAGTTCATCGGGTATCAAAATAATATTTCCTTCTTTTGCCTTAAGTTTTTGCTGTAAAAAAGTCGGTAAATCTACTTTCCCGACAAAACAAATTCCTTGCGAATCCTTTTTATGTGCACTTGCCAAACCCAGTTTATCGGCAATTTCTCTGACTTCCGATTTTTGTAATTCACCTATCGGAAATAAAGATTTTTCAAGTTGCTTTTGCGAAAGTTGGCATAAAAAATAAGATTGGTCTTTACTATTATCTTTCCCTGCAAGAAGTCTGTAATATTCCTTTTTGTCTTTTATTATAGTTTCTTTTCTGCAATAATGTCCTGTTGCAACAAATTCGGCTCCGAGTTCAAGAGCTTTGTCCAAAAAAACATCAAATTTTATTTCTCTGTTGCAAAGAACATCAGGATTAGGTGTTCTGCCTTTCTCATATTCAGAAAACATATAATCAACCACACGCTTTGCATAAATTTCACTAAAGTCAACAGTTTCAAACGGTATATCCAATTTTCTCGCAACCAATTGAGCTACCAAAACATCATCATCACTCGGGCAAGTTCCTTCAATAACCCCCTCAGTATCATGCCAATTAATCATATAAATCGCATACACATCATAGCCTTGTTTTTTGAGCAAATATGCTGCAACACTTGAATCTACGCCTCCCGATAAACCAACAACTACTTTTTTCAAAATTTTATAAAATTTAACAGTGCAAAAATAGTTAATAATATGTTTTTCGCTTAAAAAGTTTTGAACTTTAATGTATGAGAAGTATCTTTACTGAAATTAGTTTTAAATTCAAAATGAAATTAAAAAGATACATCGAAGAACACAAGAATCAAAAATTTGATTTAATTATCATCGGCGGCGGGATAACCGGTGCTGCAGTAGCTTATGCAGCATCAAGCCGCGGTCTTAAAGTCGCTCTTTTTGAAAAAAAAGATTATGGAGGAGCAACTTCTGCAGCAACTTCAAAATTAATTCACGGAGGTTTGAGATACCTGGCAAATATGGAATTTAAATTAGTTCGTGAATCTCTTCAAGAAAGACGAATATTAGGAAATATTGCACCTAATTTTGTTTATCCCTTACCGTTTATGTTTCCTAATTATGTGAAATGGAAAGGTAATATGTGGAAAATGATGATCGGTATGTTTTTATATGACACACTTTCATATGATAAAAAATATACCTGGGATAAAAGTAAGCGTCTTTCAAACCATAAAACATTATCTTATAATAAAACAATTGAAGCCGAACCGAATATTATTAAAGAAAATTTAAGAAATTCAACCGTATTTTACGATTACCAAAGTATTTTCCCTGAGAGGCTTACATTGGCATTTATTAAATCAGCCGTTGAATACGGTGCTAAAGTTTCCAATTATTCAAAGGTTGAAAATTTTAGTTTCAGCAAATCAAATAAAATTAACGGAGTGGTTGTCAAAGATGTTTTTTCCGATGAAACCAAAATAATTTATGCTCCTTTAACAATTAATTGCGGAGGAACTTGGGCTGATATTATTTTAAACATAGCATCAAAAACAGAATCCTCTCATAAAGTTTTGCGGTCA
The DNA here is from genome assembly GCA_024277895.1 of Bacteroidota bacterium. GTDB lineage: Bacteria > Bacteroidota > Bacteroidia > Bacteroidales > JAADGE01 > JAADGE01. The sequence goes on from JAJRUH010000031.1 coordinate 37,399, forward strand.
GAAGGAATTCATATAATCACTAAAAAAATTGCCGGAGAACATGTTATCTCGTTACAAAAAAAGAAAGGCGGACATATGATGATTATGCCTTGGCGCGGACATTCATTAATCGGAACAACCGATAAAGAATATAACGGTTCGCCCGATAATTATAAAGTTTCTAAACAAAGTTTATATGATGTAATAGATGCCGTAAATAATAATTATAATAAAAAAATCTCTTATGATGATATTATACATGCTTACGGCGGCTTACGTCCCTTGGTTGATGATCAAACGGAAGATTCTTATAACACATCCCGGCGATACGAAGTTTTAGATAACGCAACAGAAGGTATTGATGGGTTAATTACGGTTGAAGGGGGTAAATTTACAACCAGCAGAAATTTAGCTTATCATGTAATGAAATTAATTCAAAAAAAAACCAATAAAAAACTCTCGGAATCATTTTCATATAAATTATATCTGTCAGGTTGTGAAATTAAGGATATGAATGAATTTATGCGAAAACAACACCTGCAATATGATGATTTTTTCGGTATTGAAACGGTTGAATATATAAGCAGAAATTACGGAACTCAGAGTCATACCGTTTTTCAATTTGCAATAGAAAATCCTGAATATAATAAAGTTGTAAGCCATGACGGAGAATTATTATCAGAAGTTGTTTACGCAATAAAACATGAAAGTGCAATGACATTAAAAGATATTTTATTGAGGCGCACCGGAATAGGAACTCTCGGAAAGCCAAATGACGACATTCTGCAAAAAGTTATGAAAGTTGCTTCCGAAATGTTAAATTGGACAGATGAGCGAAAACAAAACGAATACAATTCAATAATTGAACTTTATACATTGCCGAGTTAAATTCATAAAATATGAAAAAAACATACAGAGAAATATTAAAATGGGGAGATAAAAGAGAACAAAAAATTGATGATATTACTTTGAATATTCTTAAAAAAATATTCTCTTTAAGCAAACAAGATTTAACCGAAAAACATCTTTTAGGTGATAATGAAATTAAATTAGAAAAAAAAACATCTTTATCCGAAGTGCAAATAAATGATTTAAAAAAAATTGCAGGAGATGAAAATATTCATACAGATGATTTTTCTCGTGCAAATTTTTCTTACGGGAAATATTACACTGAACTTTTACTGTTAAGAAAAGGCTTAATCGCAAATCCTCCTGACGCTGTTATTGCACCTAAATCTCATAATGATGTTGTTATGTTAGTAAATTATTGTAATGAGAATATGATTCCGATTATTCCGGTGGGCGGACAATCAAGTGTTACAAAGGGTGTAGAGACACCAAAAGGCGGTATTGCTTTGGATCTGACAAAACATTTAAATCAAGTTCTTGAAGTAAATACCATAAATATGACTGTAAAAGTTCAAGCCGGAATGTTCGGACCCGCATTTGAAAAATATCTCAATAAATTAGGATATTCTTGCGGTCATTTCCCGCAATCTTTTGAATTCTCAACAGTCGGAGGTTGGGTAGCGGCAAAAGGTGCCGGACAAGCATCAACAGGTTACGGAAGAATTGATGACATGATTGTTGCACTTAAAATTGTTACTCCCGAAGGAATAATTGAAAACAAAGATTATCCCTCAAAGGCAGAAGCTTGGGACACATACCCCCTATTTATAGGTTCCGAAGGTACATTGGGAGTTATTACCGAAATAACAATGAAAATTAGAAAATTACGTCCTGAAAATACTCAATATGCTTCTTTTATTTTCAAATCTTTTGAAAATGCAGTTTATGCAATGCGAAAAATTATGCAAGCTGATTTCGGCAAACCACATTTATTCCGTATTTCTGATCCCGAAGAAACTGATATTGCGTTTAAAACAAAAGGTTTTGAAGAGAAATTCTCAAATAAAGTTCTGAAAGCGTTGGGATATTTACCCGGAAAAAGGTGTTTAATGTTCGTATCTGTTGAAGGTGATACCCGTTATACAAAATTTGTAAAAAGACAAATAAAAAAAACTGCAAAAAAATGTAAAGGTTTTTATATCGGAAGCGGTCCTACAAAAAACTGGCTGGAACAACGATATTCAAGTGCATATATGAGAGAACCTCTGATGGATTTGGGTGTGATGACAGACACAGTAGAAACAGCAGTAACATGGGATAATCTTATTACTCTTTGGAAATCTGTCAGGGCATATGTAAAACAAAGGAATAAAACGGTTTTTATGTCGCACATTTCACATGTATATTCAAACGGTGCAAATTTGTATTTTACATTTTTAAGTCCGACGGAAAAAAGGAATGAAGAAAATGATTATACACAATTTCATAAAGGATTGATTGATACAATTTATAATAACAAGGGTTCATTATCCCACCATCACGGTATCGGCAGAGTATTAGCTCCATGGATGGAAGCTGCTGTTTCAAGGGAAGTAATAAGTGCAATGCAAGCAATAAAAAATCATTTTGATCCGAACGGAATTATGAATCCCTCAGGCATGCTGGGTTTAAAATAAATACCAAAAGTCAATGATTTGTTAATCTTAAATAATTGAAATATTCTCACTTAAAAAAACAGAATTAATAATCGGTTGTCTTAAAAATTTTCAAAATGACAAAAACAGAATTAATACTTTCAATTGATGTCGGAACGCAGTCCGTAAGGGCAGTAATTATTGATTTAAAGGGAAATATCACAGATATTGAAAAAACCGTAATTGAAGCCTATTACTCAAATCAACCCGGTTGGGCGGAGCAATATCCTGATTATTTTTGGAAAAACTTATCAGAAACTTGCCGAAAGCTGTTTTCAAGAACCGCAATTCCGAAAAATAGTATCAAAGCTGTAACTTTAACAACACAAAGAGGAACAGTTGTAAATTCTGACAAAAACGGAAAACCGTTAAGACCGGCAATAAGTTGGCTTGATCAACGACAGGCAAAAGTTCATAAATATCCGAAAGGTCTGGCAAGAACTTCATTGAGAATGATTAACATGAAGGAGGCTGTTACCCATGCGGTTAAAAATGCAGAATGTAATTGGATAATTCAAAACCAACCGGAAATTTGGAAGAAAACAGAGAAATTTATTTACTTATCGGGATGGCTAACTTATAAACTTACCGGAAATTTTACAGATTCTGTCGGTAATATGGTAGGTTATATGCCTTTCGATTATAAAAAACAGAGATGGTCCTCCGCAAATCACAGAAATACAAAAATGTTTCCGGTAAGTGCCGATAAACTTTGTTCACTGGTAAAACCGGGAGAAATTTTAGGTTACATCACAAAAGAAACAGAAAAACTTACAGGTATTCCCGAAGGTTTGCCTCTTTTTGCCGCAGCATCCGACAAGGCATCAGAAGTTCTCGGATCGGGTGTTTATACACCTGAAGTCGCTTGTTTAAGCTACGGAACAACAGCAACTGTCCAAACAACACATAAAAATTATTATGAAGTCATTCCGTTCTTTCCGGCATACCCCGGTGCAATTCAAGATTATTTTAATACAGAAATAATGATTTTCAGAGGTTTTTGGATGATTAATTGGTTTAAAGAAGAATTCGGATATAAAGAAATTGAAATTGCCGAACAAAAAGGTCTTGAAGCCGAACAGATTTTTGATGAAATGATTAAAGATATTCCGCCCGGTTCTATGGGCTTAACTCTTCAGCCATACTGGTCGCCGGGAGTTAAAGTTCCCGGAACGGAAGCAAAAGGTGCAATTATCGGTTTCGGAGACGTACATACAAGAGCACACATATACAGAGCAATTCTTGAAGGTTTAGCCTATGCCTTAAAAGAAGGATTACAAAGAACTGAAAAAAGAACAAAAATTAAAATTAAAAAAATTATTGTTTCCGGCGGAGGTTCTCAAAGCGAACAAGCTATGCAAATGACCGCCGACATCTTTAACCTGCCGGTTGAAAGACCTCACACCTATGAAACTTCCGCTTTAGGGGCAGCGATTAATGCCGCAGTAGGAATGAAATATTTCAATTCTTACGAAGAAGCCGTAAAAAATATGTGCCGCACAGGAAGCCGCTATACACCCAATGAAAAAAACAGAATAATTTATGAAAAATTATATACTAAAGTCTATTATAAAATGTACGGAAGATTAAAAGGTTTATATCATGTTATCAGAGATATTACAGGCTATCCGGAAAAAATATAAGATTCCCGTTTACAATGAAAAAATTTTCACAGTTACCCAAACTTAAATAACTTTGCACTTTATTTAAAAAAGAAAAAATATGAAATTTTTTATCGATACGGCAAATCTCGAACAAATTAAAGAAGCACAAGAACTCGGAATACTTGACGGCGTTACCACCAACCCTTCGCTTATGGCAAAAGAAGGAATTAAAGGTGCCGAAAACATTAACAATCACTATAAAACAATTTGCGAAATTGTTGACGGCGACGTAAGTGCCGAAGTAATTGCAACCGATTTGGAAGGTATAATTAAAGAAGGCGAAGCACTCGCCGCCCTGCATCCTCAAATTACGATTAAAGTTCCGATGATTAAAGAAGGAATAAAAGCAATTAAATATTTTTCCGACAAAGGACTTAAAACAAACTGCACATTGGTATTTTCCGTCGGACAAGCCCTGCTTGCCGCAAAAGCCGGAGCAACTTATGTCTCTCCTTTTATCGGAAGATTAGACGATATTTCAACCGACGGTGTTGAATTAATTAAACATATTGTCGAAATGTATAATTATTACGGATACAAAACACAAGTCCTTGCAGCATCAATCAGGCATACACAACACATTGTTCAATGCGCGCAAGTCGGTGCCGATGTGGTAACCGCACCATTAAATGCCATTCTCGGATTATTAAAACATCCGCTTACCGACAACGGATTAGAAAAATTTCTGGCAGATTATCATAAATTAAACGGATAATTATTATTTTGTAAAATATTGATACAGGGGCACTTAACGGTGCCCTTTTTATTTTTTTCAAAAAAAACTTCAAAAAAATTTGCATAATTAAATTTAATTGTCATACATTTGCAGTGTATTAGTTTAGTAACACACAAAAACACAAATTATGGTAAATATTAATCAACTCAATTTCGGATATAAGAAAAAGAAAACTCTTTTTTCCGAATTGAATTTAGAACTGAAAGAAGGCAGAATATACGGTCTGCTCGGGAAAAACGGTTCGGGAAAAACCACTTTGCTTAAGCAAGTTGCGGGAATACTTCATCCGCAATCGGGAACCGTAAAACTTAACGACGAAACTCCGCAAAAAAGGACACCGCAAGTGCTGGCAAGTTATTATATGATACCCGAAGAATTTGAAACTCCGGGTATTAACGTAAAAACTTATTTAAAAGTTACCGCACCTTTTTATCCGAATTTTAATGAAACCAAATTTTATGAATATCTCAAAGAATTTGATATTAATACCGAACAAAAACTCAGTAAAATGAGTTACGGACAAAAAAAGAAGTTTTTAATTTCTTTCGGAATGGCGGCAGACACACCTGTTCTTATAACCGACGAACCCACAAACGGTTTGGATATTCCGTCAAAAAGTATTTTCAGAAAACTTATGGCTTCGGCATTAAGCGAAGATAAATTATTCGTAATCTCAACACATCAGGTAAAAGACATAGAAGGTATTATCGATACAATTGTGGTATTGGATGACGGAAAAATTATTTTTAATCAAAGTCTTGAAACCGTCTCCGAAAAGTTGTGTTTCAAAACCGTAAAAAACATTGACGATGAAAATGTACTTTACGCAGAAAAAGGACTTACCGGCTACACTGCCGTTGTGCGCAACACCGGCGAAGAGCCGTCACATATCAACACGGAATTACTTTTTAATTCAATAATCACAAAAAACAGCAAAGTTGTAAATGAATTCACGTAGAGACAGCTGTTTTATAACAAAAATATTTTTTAAAATTTTAAATCACAAAAAATGGAACATATAAAATCATTCAGTTTTAAACGCATACTTTTGATGATGCAAAAAACTTTGTATGAAAATGCAAAATCCGTATTAACCGGTCTTATTACCGTTTTCGGACTATTTTCTTTCATATTGTTTATGAGTGCATTAAAAGACGGAGAAGCTTGGAGCAAATTACAAATATTCTATTACATAGGTTTGTTTATTGCCGGCTTTTTTATTTCCGGTTCGGCATTTTCAAATTTCAGAAACAAAGAAAAAACAATGTCCTATTTAACATTGCCTGCATCAAGTTCTGAAAAATTTATTTCGGAATGGCTCTTAACATCAATTGTTTACATTATAATTTATTCGATAATATTCTATATATTTAACTTATTAGTATTCTTAATCGGAGATGTCTTTAATATTCAGGTAAATTTCATAAACTTATTTTCGGAAGAAACTTTAAAAATGTTCTTACATTTCATTATAATTCAATCAATATTGCTGGCAGGTTCGGCAACTTTCAAAAAAGTTCCGTTGTTTTTTACAATCTCAAGTTTATTTATAGCAGGAATGATTATTACTTTTTACCTAACTATTTTGGCTTTATCTATTAAAGGTCAATTTGAAGGTTTTCATTTCAGCAACAACGGAATTCAAGGCGGAGATTTTAATTACAGTTTGGAAAATCATTGGCTGCTGAAAGTACCGAAAATTATGTATTACTACGTAACAGCTCCGGTTTTTTGGATATACACATATTTCAAACTTAAAGAAAAGGAGGCATAAAATGAATTTCAGAAACGACAAAGCAATATATCTTCAATTGGCGGATTATTTTTATGAAAATATTTTAACACATTCATTTAAGCCCGATGAGCGTATCCCGTCAGTCAGAGATTTGGCAATAGATACCGAAGTGAACCCCAACACGGTTATGCGAACATACAAACATTTGCAAGACAATAATATTATTTATAACAAAAGAGGCATAGGATATTTTGTTTCCGATGACGCTTATAAAATTACCCACGAAATGAAAAAAGAAGAATTTATTAATGAACAGTTACCTGAATTTTTTAAAACTTTAAGCTATCTGAATATCAAATTCTCAGAAATTGAACAATTATATCAAAACTACTTAAAATCCGAAAAAAATGAAAACAAGTAAAATAATTCTGATAAGCATTTTCGCATCAATATTAATTTGGATTACGGCAGTTTTCTTAACCGCAACGACAAAAATAAAAAAACTTTTAAAAGAAAACGGCTTTGAACAAAGAGAAAATCCGCAAAAAGTTGACAGAGGAAAAACTTTAAAATTGGAAAATTTCAGCGTTATTTCCGTTTCCGGAAAAGGTGAACTGACAATTGAGCAAGCCGACGAAAATTCGTTTCAATATTTTTCCGAAGAACAAATACCTCCTAAAATAAAAAACGATACTTTGTTTTTGTCGGCAAATAAAAACGGTAATTATATTAATACCGCAAATTTGAAAACAATTATTTTAAAAGATAAAGTTGAAGTATATATTAACGACATTAAAGCAGATACACTAAATATCAGAAGTATCGAAAAAACCGAAACAACAATTAACAACCTAAGTATAAAGGTTTTAAATATTCTGATGAAAGATAAGTCTTCAATTAAGCTGTTCGATTTAAACGGGAATAATATAGAAACAAATTTGGTGTTAAAAGATAAGTCGAAAATCTATATCAACAAATCCGATAATCTGAATTTGGGAATTAAAAAAGACAATGAAGCCCGATTAGAAATCAGCAATTAATATGTAACATTATTCCGATAAGTACGTCATATTCAATAGGGTCTTCAATTCAAATCAAATAAAAGGAAAAATAAAAATGAAAAATAAAAGTAAAAAATTTCTGATACTGCTGTCATTTATAATATCGACAAATTTTGTTTTTGCCGAAAAAGAAAGCGGTGTAACAGGTCAGGTAAAAGATTCAAAAACAAAAAAAGCAATAGAATTTTGCACCGTCAGAATTTATAATGCAAAAGACAGTCTTATTACCGGAATATATACTGATGATAACGGGTGGTTCAACGTTCCGCTTAACCCCGGCAGATATAAAATTATTTCGGAATTTATCGGCTACAAACCGGATACACTTATGGTAAACATAAGAACAGGTAATGAATTTATAGGAACAATTAAACTTAATTCGACTGAAAATCAGCTTGATGAAGTTACGGTAACCGGAAATTCCGAAGAAGTGTTAATCGACAAAGACGAATTTATCGTAACAACAAAAATGAAAACCGGAACAGTAAATACAAAAGATGTTCTTGACAAAGTAAAAGGCGTTACTTACGACCGATACAACAATTCTATAAAAGTTGATAATGAAGATAATATAATGATTTTGGTTAACGGAATGCAAAAAGACCAAGAATACATCTTAAATATGTCGCCGGAACGCCTGAAAAAAATAGAAATAATAAGAGACCCGAGCGGAAGATATGCACTGGAAGGTTATTCCGCTGTTATAAATATTATCCTGAAAGACGATTATAAAGGTGTTGAATTTTATACAGAAGATCAAAGTCTTATCGATACGGATAATAAAAATAAAAATTATTTCCCGATGAATCGAATGTCGGCAAGCATAAATTATACATATAACAAAATAAATATTTATGCTAAAATTGATAATGCGTTTATGGACTTTTCGCTGCTGTCAACAAATAAAAAAGAATATAAAAACGGTTTGCTGACAGACAAAGAACCCGAAAACAACAAACCTAATTTCAATATTAACAATGTTTTTGACAGAATAACGGGCGGCATTGATTATTATATTAATCCGAAACAAACAATAAGTTATGAAACCGGATTTCGCGGTTTATTTTTTCCGGATAATAAGCAAACCAATACTTTTAATGTAAAATATTTCATTAACGGCAGCGAAACAAATAACTTTTTGTCGAAAAACATAAATAACTCGACCAATAAAAACAATTATAACTCCCTGTTTTACAAAGCCATACTAAATGACAAAAACACGTTTAATGCCGATTTTACATATTTTTCATCAAATAACTCTTATACCAATAATTATTTTGAAAACGATACATTAGTATATAAACAAAGCGGTATAAATGACAATAATAATACAAAATTTAATGCGGAATTAAACCATACCTTCAATAAAAAATCAAGTATTCAGGCTGGTTACGGAAACACTTGGAAAAAAGTTACCAATACTTTTAATTTCGGAGAAACCGTATTTACGCAAAAAGATTTACGTCATAAATTTTACGCTTATTATTCATTGAATTTAAGTAAAAAAATAGGAATTAAAATTGGTGCTGCGGGAGAAACAAGCTCGCCGGAAGTCGAAGGTAAAAAAATTAATTATTTCATATATCAACCATATGCCGACATTAAAATAAAACCGATTAAAATGCTTGACATAAGATTAAAATACCGCTCTTCAAGCAATTATCCTTCGGTTAACGAAGCAAATCCGGATACTATTTTTATTGATAATGAAACGGTAAGTGTAGGAAATCCATATCTCGAACCTTCCGTTACACATAAATTATCGGTAAGATTTAATATTATGGGCGGTTTGGCATCCTTTGAACCTTATTATCATTTCTCAAATAATTATATCAGTCAAACCGGAATGCTTAACGACAAAGGAATTTTTGAATACACATACAATAATGCCGGACAATATGAGCATTACGGATTTAAAGTCGGATTAACCGTTCCTTTCGGGAAAAGTCTTTTCTGGCAAAATAATGCCGATTTTTTCAGAAGCAGTATTTTATACGGCGGAGAAAAAAACAGTATTAAAGATTGGACAATGAGCAGCAACCTTATTTATGTCAATAAAAAATACAATTCAACCGCAGGTATAATTTATCAAAACAACCTAAAAAAAGTAATAACGGCACAGGGTTATAATATGTGGAATAACGACCTTTGGGGATTGATGCTTCAACAACCTTTTTTCAAAAAACGTATGAGCGTAATGATATTTTATATGATGCCGATAAATTTCGGAGCCGACTATGTGCAAGGTTCTTATATTAAAACAGATACATATACCGAAACCAACCTGCAGGATATCGAAATTCTGAAAAATATGATTATGTTCAGAATTACCTTAAGATTAAATAAAGGAAAATCAATTCATAAAACAGAAAAAAACATAAAACTTGAAGAAGAAAATCAAAATAAAAAAGGAGGAATTTTTTAATTAATAACTAAAACACAAAAAATGAAATCAAAATTAACATTATTAAGTATTGCAACAGCAGTAGTTCTGTTTTCTTCATGTACAATTTCCGGTGTTACCGGAAACAAAAATGTCGTTAAAGAAACCAGAAACATAAACGAAAATTTTACTTCCGTTAAAGTCAGCGAAGGGATAAATTTGTTTTTAAGTCAGTCGGATAAAATTTCCGTAGTTGTCGAAGCCGATGAAAACATTCAAAATTTGCTGATAACAAAGGTTGAAAACGGTATTTTAAAAATTTACTTTAAAGATATGGTCGGAAAAGCAACAAAAAACGTATATGTTTCCGTACCGGTAATTGAAAAAATCTCGGCATCAAGTGCTGCGGATGTCAAAACAAAAACACTAATTTCTTCAAAAGAATTAATAATTGAAGCATCAAGCGGAGCAGAAATTGAAGCAGAAATCGAAAGCGAAAATTTAACTTGCGAATCGAGCAGCGGTGCCGATATTGATTTAACCGGAACAAGCAGCAAAGCAAATTTCCGTGCAAGCAGCGGTGCCGATATCGATGCAAAAGAACTCGAAGCTGATACGGTTACGGCAGAATCATCAAGCGGCGGAGATGTTTCAGTTTTTGCAACAAAAAAGCTTTCGGCAGATGCAAGCAGCGGCGGAGATATCAATTATTACGGAAATCCCGAAAAAATTGAAGTTAATACCTCATCCGGCGGAGACATTAATAAGAAAACCAAATAATTTTTTTAGTGAAACAATTATTATAAAGGGTTCTTTTCCGGAACCCTGTTTTTTTATTTTAAAGATTTTCGTTATCAGCTGATATTTAATTGATTATACTTTTTACATATAGGCAGAAATATGATTTTTTATTAACAAATAACTGATTATAATAACATTGTAAATTATTTAAATTTGTTTTGAAAGGAAAAATAAAAAAGGAAGCCTTAAAATATTTTTAAAAATTTTATAGTATAATTATTCAAAAATGTATCTTTGCTGTTTATTCAAAAATTTTAATATCACAAATTATGGAAAGAATAGGAGAATCAGAACTTATATTAAACGGCGACGGAACCATTTTTCATTTACATTTAAAACCTGAAAATATTGCAGATAATATTATTCTTGTAGGAGATCAGGATCGTGTAAAAATGATATCTAATTATTTTGATCGTATTGATTTTAAGGCACATAACAGAGAATTCGTTACACATACAGGGAGTTTTAAAGGAAAGCCGATAACCGTTCTTTCAACCGGTATAGGAACCGATAATATTGATATTGTAGTTACGGAATTGGATGCCTTGGTTAATGTTGATTTGAATGAACGTATTCCGAAAAAAGAACATCATACTTTAAATCTTGTCAGAATAGGTACTTCCGGAGCTTTGCAGGCAGATATACCTGTGGATACTCCCGTTGTTTCGGAAACATCAATCGGTTTTGACGGCTTGTTAAATTTTTATGAAGGCAGAAACAAACTCGGAAATAACGATTTGCAAAAAGCCTTTTTAAAACATACAGGTTGGGATACGAAATTAGCAACTCCCTATTTTGTTGATGCTTCAAAGGAATTAGTTGCAAAAATAGGTTTCGATATGCGAAAAGGAATGACTATTTCGGCACCGGGCTTTTACGGTCCGCAAGGCAGAATAATTCGATTGAATACGGTTGACCCGAATTTAAATTCAAAAATTTCAGCTTTCAACTATGAAGGCAGAAAAATCAATAATTATGAAATGGAAAGTTCTGCCATTGCGGGATTATCTAAACTTATGGGACACAATGCCTTAACTGTTTGCAGCATTATTGCAAATCGTATGCGTAAAGAATACAGCACTAACTATAAAATAGGTGTGGAGAAATTAGTTGTTACAGTTCTCGACCGACTGTTATCTTAAAATCTTTAAATGAAACAAACTGAATTACAAGCATTAATAAGCCTTTTAGATGATAAAGATACAGCGGTTTATCATGCCGTTCGTGAAAAATTATTGCTTTGTAACGAATCGGTTATTCCGGATTTGGCGGCAGCTTGTTTGTTTTACAAAAATGATTTATTAAAAGAACGAGCAAATGAAATTATCAGTCAGTTGCGATTTAAAAAACTTGACGAAGATTTTGCTCATTGGATTCAAAACGATAAAAATTTATTATACGGTACTTTTTTAATTGCAAAATATCAATATCCCGAGCTTAAATATGAAGATGTTGAAAATAAACTGAATAAAATTGTCAGTGATTTACGAGCAGATATCAATTTATATTTAACCGGTTTGCAGCAAATACGAAAAATAAATCATGTTCTGTATGATATACATCGTTTTTCTCCGGACTTTTCGAATATTATTAATCCCGAAAATTATTTTTTAAACAAAGTTCTGGAAAACAAAAAAAGTAATGATATTCTTATAGCCGTTGTTTATATTTATATTTCTCAAAAATTAGGATTGCCTGTTTACGGGGTCGATTTTCCGGGGAATTTCTTACTGATGTTTAAAGACGAACGCTCCGACGATGCTCTTTTTTATATTAATCCGTTTAATAAAGGAGCAATTGTTACTAAAAATGACATTCAGGTTTTCTTAAAAAATCATAAATTAAAACAAAAAGACACTTTTTTTACTTCTTGTTCTAATACCCTAATTATTAAAAGATTATTAAATTTTTTGATGAATTTTTACATCCGAAACAAAAACAAAAACAAAACTGAAGAAATAAAACGAATTTTAAATTTATTCTGACAAAAATGCCTTCTGACAAAAAAAATAACCTTATCGCAACAGTTGCAGGAATTTTAATGATTATTATCTCCGTTCTTAATTATCTTATGAATGACGATTATGTCAGTCTCGGAATATTTGTTTTTTTGGGATTGGGTTTTATTTTACTCCCTAAATTCAAGTAATAAATGCAACTTTTTATGGCGATAATATTTGAGAAATAATTATATATTTTTTCAAAACAGGAAAGCAGATAAAACTGCCTTCTCTGCTTTGACGGAAAATATGTAATTTACCCCCTCAAATCGCCA
>JAJRUH010000032.1 GCA_024277895.1 Bacteroidota bacterium
AAACAGATAAAAGAAAAATTGCAAAACAGAAAAATTTCTTCCGCTTCAATAAATCAAAATAAGGTAATGACATCTGCTAATAATTTGGCACTCCTTCTTTCCGAGATATTAAATCAAATGAAAAAGGCTCAACAATCCGGCGGTTCCGGAAAAGGTTCCGGTAACCCTAAAAGCGGAAAAGGAAAAGCAATGCAGGATATAAAAGGTATGCAGGAATCTTTAAAAAAGCAAATGGAACAAATGTTAAAACAAATGCAGGAAGGGAAGGGAAGTTTTAATAAAAATGCTCAAAATAAACAATTGGCAAAAATGTTGGCACAACAAGAAATTTTTAAACAAATGTTAAAAGAGTTGCAATCCGGTTTTTCATTAAACAGCGAAACCCAAAAACTATTGAATGAAATTAACAAAATGGCAGATGAAAATATAAAAGATATTATTAATCGAAAAATTACGCCTCAATTATTAGAACGACAGAAAAAAATTGAAACAAGATTGCTTGAAGCTGAAAAAGCCGAAAATAAAAGAAAATTTGATAAAAAAAGAGAGGCAGAACAGCCGGAAAGTAAAATTTACAAATCACCGAAAGATGTTTTTAAAGAACAAAACAATAATATAATTTTTAATGAAGATTTATACAAGAAAAATATTCAATTAAACAATTTTTATAAAAAATTATACAACGAATATTTAAAGTCGCTTAACCGATGAGTTTATCGTTTAATAAAAATTTGTGAAATCCCCGGAAATACCGGCTTTCCGGCATATGTTCCACGTGGAACAATTTAATAAAAAATAATGGAGAAAAATTACTTTTTTGAAGATATAAATGAATTTTCTTTTAATGAAAAAATATTTAATAAAATTGAATTTCTTATATCAAACGAAAACAAAATTGACGGAGAACTGTCGTTTATTTTTTGTTCGGATAATTATCTTTTGGGAATAAATAAGAATTATTTAAAACATGATTTTTATACAGATGTAATAACATTTGATTATTGTGAAAACGATATTATTTCCGGAGATATTTTTATAAGTATTGAAAGAATAAAAGAAAATGCAAAAACCTTTAATACTACGTTTGAAAATGAACTTTACCGAGTTATGATTCACGGGATTTTACATTTAGTCGGCTATAATGATAAAACAGATAAAGAACAAAAACAAATGAGAGAAAAGGAAAATTTTTATTTGAACAAAGAATTATAAATACATCTTTTCTATTTTTGTACTAAATTTTAATTGATTTTAATGAATAATCTATACGATATAATTATTGTAGGTGCAGGTCATTCTGGAAGCGAAGCCGCCGCAGCTGCCGCAAATATGGGCTCTAAAACCCTGCTTATAACAACAGATATGACGGCAATTGCTAAAATGTCGTGTAATCCGGCAATAGGAGGGATTGCTAAAGGGCAGATTGTCAGAGAAATAGATGCTCTCGGCGGTTATACCGGAATTGTTACCGACGAAACGGCAATTCAGTTTCGTATGCTTAATGTTTCTAAAGGGCCTGCAATGTGGAGTCCCAGAGCTCAATCCGACAGATTAAAGTTTTCTGCGGTTTGGAGAGAAAAACTTGAACAAACAGAAAACCTGCAGTTTTGGCAAGACACTGTAACAGAGCTGATTATAAAAGACAAGGTGGTTAAAGGTGTTAAAACAAAACTCGGAGTTTCTTTTTTTGCCGAAGCCGTTATTCTCACTAACGGAACTTTTCTTAACGGATTAATGCACGTCGGAAAAACCCAAATTCCCGGGGGCAGAGATGCAGACGCTCCCTCTTTCGGGCTCTCCGAACAACTAAAAAAATACAATATACCTGTTTTAAGAATGAAAACCGGAACACCGGCTCGCCTTGACGGAAGAACGATTAATTTCGAGAAACTTACGGAACAAAAGGGCGATGACTATGTTTCTATGTTTACCTTTTTGCCGGAAGTTAAAACAAAGCTCAAACAAAGAAGTTGCTATATTGTTTACACAAATAAAGATGCTCATAATACTTTAAAAGAAGGATTCAAATTTTCTCCGCTTTTTAACGGAACAATTGCAGGAACTGGCCCTCGCTATTGCCCCAGTATCGAAGATAAATTGGTAACTTTTTCCGAAAAAGATTCTCACATGCTTTTTTTAGAGCCGGAAGGTGAAAATACAATAGAATATTATCTGAACGGATTTTCTTCTTCTCTGCCTCTTGAAACACAATATAATGCTTTGCATAAAATTGAAGGTTTTGAAAACTTGAAAATTTTCAGACCGGGATATGCCATCGAATATGACTATTTTGACCCCACTTTTTTGAACTTAAATCTTGAATCAAAAGTTATTAACAATTTGTTCTTTGCAGGACAAATAAACGGAACTACGGGATATGAAGAAGCTGCCGCACAAGGAATTATGGCGGGAATAAATGCACATCTGAAAATTAATAAAAAAGAACCGTTTGTCCTGAAAAGAGACGAAGCATACATAGGCGTTCTTATTGACGACCTCATAAATAAAGGTGTTGACGAACCCTACAGAATGTTCACTTCTCGTGCCGAATATCGTATTTTATTAAGACAAGATAATGCCGATTTCCGGCTTACCGAAAAATCATATAATATCGGTTTGGCTTCGGATTTTCGATACAAGCATTTTTTATATAAAAAAGAAAAAGTTGATGAAATTATAAATTTGTTGAAAAAAACTAATATAGAACCCGAAAAATTAAATCCGTATTTGAAAAAAAGAAATTTGTCTGAAATCAAACAAAAAGAACGATTAGAAAAAATTCTTTTGCGTCCGCAAATAAAAATAACTGACTTAATTCCTTTATCGGAAATATTAACAAATTTTGTAAGATTACTAAAAAGCCAAAAAGAAGAAATTTTAAATTCTGTTGAAATTCAGCTTAAATATAAAAGTTATATCGACAGAGAAAAGCAAACGGCAGAAAAATTAAAACGTTTGGAAGATAAAAATATTCCCGAGAATTTTGATTTTTCAAAATTGCAATCTCTTTCAACGGAGGCAACTCAAAAATTAAATAAAATAAGACCGAAAAACATAGGGCAGGCATCTCGTATTCCCGGAGTTTCTCCGGCAGATATAAGTGCTCTTTTAATCTATTTCGGAAGATGATTTGTTGAAAACAACTTTAATAAACACACTATAAGAGACAATAAACCAAGATTATACAAAATTGTTCCACGTGGAACATTATAAAACTATAAAAAATGAAAAAAATAATATTATTAATTTGTGTTAACTTTTTTTTTATTCTTTCGGGATATTCCCAAACAAAAATTGCTTTTGCAAAAAAGGACAAATTCTGGGGAATTCTGGATACAAAAGGAAAAACCCTTGTTCCTTTTGAATATGATTTTCTCTATTCCGCCGGAATAATGTTTTCCGTAGCTTATTCTGATTATAAATCAATTCTTTTCAAACCGGGAAACGGAATTGTTAAATATAAGAAAAAATTGAAGTATGGGTTTTTTAATATTTCAAAAACGGTTAATATTAAAAACACTTTTGATTATGCCGAAAATTTTAAAGATTCTTTTGCAATTGTTGATTCTGACGGAAAAACGGGAATTATTAATACAAAAGGAAAATTTTTATTTAAACCGGTTGAGTATGAAATTGAAGGTTTTAGTCAAAAAAGAATATTGTTTAAAGATTGGAAAAAATTTGGATTTATGGATTTTAACGGAAATATTGTTATTCCTGCAAAATATAAATTTGTAAAATTATTTAAAAACAACAGAGCCGTAATAAAACAAAAAGGAAAATTCGGATATATTGATACTCTCGGAAATATCGTTATAAACCCGTCTTTTGTTTTTGCCGAAGATTTTAATTATAAAACTGCAATAGTTAAAGTTTTTTCGAAGAAAAAAGACAAAATTAAATACGGTGTTATAGATATTAACGGAAATTTTATTATAAAACCTGAATATGAAAAAATAAAAGGTCCGAAAAACGGATTTTATTTAGTGAGAAAAGCCGGTCTGTGGGGATATATTGATACAACAGGATTAAAAAAAATTGATTGTCAATTTGTAAATGCAGGCTGGTTCTCCGAAAATTTTGCTGCTGTAAGAAAACACGACAAGTGGGGAGTTATTGATAAAAACGGGAAAAACGTAATTATTTTCAGATATCAACATATAAAAGACTTTAAAGACGGATTTTTTGTTGTGAAAGAAAATAATAAATGGCATTATATTAACTCAAAAGACGAAAGAATAAATAATGAAAATTATTTAAAAGCATACAGCTTTTTTGACGAATTAGCTCGTGTTTTAATTGATGAAAAAATCGGATTTATTAATAAATCCGGAGAACTTGCTATTTTGCCGGTTTTTGAAAATGCCTATAATTTTAAAAACGGATTTTGCAGAGTCAAAAAAAACGGGAAATGGGGAATTATTGATACAAAGGGGCTCTATGTCGTAAAACCAATTTATGATAACATAACTGACTTTTATATTGTTAACTGATAAAAAAGTAAATCTAATACAAAATTGTTCCACGTGGAACATTATAAAAATGTCGGATAAAGATAATTTACAAAAACTAAAAAACGAAGCCGGAAAACTTCCTGCAAAGCCCGGGGTTTATCTTTTTTATAACAGTACCGATACCGTAATTTATGTCGGAAAAGCAAAAAAACTTAAAAATCGTGTAGTTTCGTATTTTAACGAAAAACATGAAAGCACAAAAACCAAAATACTTGTCAGGCACATTGTTAAAATTGAACACATCGTTGTAGAAAATGAAACAGATGCTCTTCTTCTCGAAAACAATCTTATTAAAAAATACCAACCTCGCTATAATATTCTTTTAAAAGACGACAAAACATATCCGTGGATTTGCATAAAAAATGAATCTTTTCCTCGTGTTTTTCAAACAAGAAATCTCATCAAAGACGGCTCAAAATATTACGGACCTTATACTTCTGTTCGGCTTGTAAGGGTTTTACTCAAACTTTTTAAATCTTTGTTTCAAATTCGCACCTGTAATTACAAACTGACACAGGAAAATATTATCTCCGGAAAATTTAAAGTTTGTCTCGAATATCACATTCAAAATTGCAAAGCTCCTTGCATCGGGAAACAATCGGAAGAAGACTACAACGAACAAATTAAGCAGATACATAATATTTTGAAAGGAAATTTTTCTTCCGTAAAAACTTATTTAAAGCAAAAAATGCTGCAATATTCCGAAAATTTGGAATTTGAAAATGCCCAAAAAATTAAAGAAAAACTTAAAATATTGGAAGATTATCAGGGAAAATCCACAATAATTGCGGCTTCTTCCGGGAATTACGATGTTTTTTCAATATTATCGGATGATGATTTTGCTTATGTAAACTATCTGAAAGTGGTTGACGGGGCTTTAATTAATGTTCATACAGTTGAATTTAAGAAAAAACTTAATGAAACGGACGAGGAAATTCTTCCTTCGGCAATTACCGAAATAATAAATAGTCAACAATCCGGTTTTGATGAAATAAAAGAAATAATCCTCCCTTTTGAAACAGATTATAATTTTTTTAACATAAAAACAACCGTTCCGAAAATTGGCGATAAACTGAAACTTCTTCAACTTTCTCAACGAAATGCAAAATACTTCCGGCTTGATAAAATAAAACAACGAACCCTCGTTGATTCCGGCAGGCACAAAAAACGCATTCTCAATACTATGAAAAAAGACCTGAAAATGAAAGAGTTGCCTGTTCATATAGAGTGTTTTGACAATTCAAATATTCAGGGAACAAATCCGGTTGCTTCTTGTGTTGTTTTTAAAAACGCAAAACCGGCAAAAAAAGAATACCGAAAATTTAATATAAAAACAGTAGAGGGACCCGACGATTTTGCTTCTATGGAAGAGGTAATATATCGAAGATACAAGAGACTGAAACAAGAAAATAAACCGCTTCCGCAACTTATCATCGTTGACGGAGGAAAAGGACAACTCTCTTCTGCCGTAAAAAGTCTGAAAAAATTAAACCTTTACGGGAAAATTACCGTTATAGGAATTGCAAAACGCCTCGAAGAAATTTATTTTCCCGATGACAGCATTCCTTTGTATTTAGATAAAAATTCCGAAACATTAAAAATTATTCAACAAGCAAGAAACGAAGCTCATCGTTTCGGAATTACTTTTCACAGAAATAAAAGATCAAAAGAATTTATAAAATCAGAATTGGAAAATATTTCCGGAATTGGTAAGAAAACAATTCAACAACTTTTTGCTGTTTTTAAATCAGTAAAAGAAATTTCAAAATCAGACTTCAACAAACTTGAAAACACTGTCGGAAAATCAAAAGCAGAAATTATTTATAATTATTTTCAAAAAAACAGCTGAAATTGCACTTTTCACCTCTCTTTTATAAGATCTTAGACTTGTTATAAAAAACATTTAAACAGCTGATTAAAAAGTGGTTAAGTGATAAATATAAGACAGTTAACTTAATCTCCGCACATTCTTTTTGTATTCTTTGATATCCCATTCAAAAGATTATAATCTGAACAGGATAAAATTTTATAAAGCAGTAATAATTATAAAAACCGATTGTTGAATTACCAACAACAAATTTTAAGTATCAAATAACAACAAAAAAATCTGAAAAAGTTATTAATATTGTAATATGATTGTTTATTCAATTTCAAATCTAAATTTTCATAAAAATACAGCTAATTTTTGATAAATAATTTCCAAACAATTAAAATAAAATATGAGAAATTTCGTGAACAATAAAAAAATCTGTGCAATTTGAGAAATCCGTGTGCAATACAAGTAAATCAATTAACAGAATATCTGTATCAAAGTAATTATACTACAACAATTATTAATTCAATAAATTTAAAAATCATGCAAAAACAAATTAAATTTTTATTTCTGATAATGTTTTTGTCTTCTGCAACTCTGGTTTCTTTTTCTCAAAAGAAAAAAAAGGATTCGGAGAAAAAAGATAAAGGAATAGAATCCGTTATCGGCGGACTTAAATTCAGAAGTATCGGACCTGCTTTTACTTCCGGACGAATAGCAGACTTTGCCGTGAATCCGGACAATACAGCACAATTTTATGTTGCAGCGGCTTGCGGACATGTTTGGAAAACCGAAAATAACGGTATAAGTTTTTCTCCTGTTTTTGATAATTACGGAGCATATTCAATATGTTGTATAACAATGGATCCGAATAATCATAACGTGCTTTGGATAGGAACCGGAGAACATAATCATCAGCGTGCAATCGGTTACGGTAACGGAGTTTATAAATCTCTTGACGGCGGCAAAAGTTGGAAAAATATGGGATTGAAGAATTCTCGTCAAATAGGCGGAATTAATATTGACCCGCGAAACTCAAATGTTGTGTTGGTTGCTGCTGAAGGTTCAATCTGGGGACCGGGCGGAGACAGAGGCTTATACAGAACAATTGACGGCGGCAAAAGTTGGAAAAAAGTTATTGAAATAAGCGAAAATACCGGAGTAAATAATATTGTAAGAGACCCTTCAAATCCGGATATTTTATATGCAAGTTCCGAACAAAGAAGACGTCATGTATTTACTAAAATAGGCGGCGGACCCGAAACAAAAATTTACAAATCAGAAGACGGAGGTAAAACGTGGCGTAAAATTATGAAAGGATTGCCGTCTGTTGATATGGGAGGAACAGGAATTGCTGTTTCGCCCGTTAACACGAATGTTGTTTATATTATTGTAGAAGCGGCAGACAATAAAGGCGGTTTTTTTCGCTCAACGGATAAGGGCGAATCATGGTCTAAAATGAGCAGCCATACAAGCAGCGGACAATATGACAATGAAATATATTGTGATCCTAAAGATGTTGATAAAGTCTACTCGGTTGAAACAGTTTCTAAATTTACAGAAGACGGCGGTAAAACCTGGAAAAATCTCGGGTTAAAAAACAGACATGTGGATGATCACGCATTGTGGCTCGACCCGAAAAATCCCGATCATTTTTTAATCGGCGGAGACGGCGGTGTTTATATATCTTATGATGCCGGAAAAACGTTCAGACATGTGTCTGATTTGCCCGTTACGCAATTTTACAGAGTATATTTGGATAATGCCAAACCGTTTTATAATGTTTACGGCGGTACACAAGATAATAACAGTTACGGCGGACCCTCACGCTCAATATGCAGGAAAGGTGTTTCTAAAGCAGATTGGGTTGTAACAATCGGCGGAGACGGATTTTGGGGTGCGGTTGACCCGGAAAACTCTGATATTGTCTATTCTGAGTATCAATACGGAAATTTATATAGATTTGATAAAAAAAGCGGTCAAAATTTATTAATTAAACCGGCTCCCGGAAAAGATGAATTAACATATCGATGGAATTGGAGTTCGCCGTTTATTATCAGTCCCCACAATCATAATCGGTTATACCTTGCTGCTAATAAGCTGTTTAGAAGTAACGACCAAGGTAATTCGTGGAAAACTATAAGTCCGGATTTAACGGCACAAATTGACAGAAATTCTTGGAAAGTTATGGGGAAATATTGGAGTGCTGATGCCGTAAAAAAAGATGTTTCAACTTCTCTCTACGGAACAATTGTTTCTTTAGACGAATCTCCGGTTAAAGAAGGTTTAATTTATGTCGGAACTGATGACGGTGTTATTCAGGTAACTGATGACGGCGGAAAAAGCTGGAGAAAAATTAACAAATTTCCCGGTGTGCCGGAATATACTTATGTAAGTGATATTTTTGCCGACGAATTTGATGAGAATGTAGTTTATGCAAGTTTTGATAATCGCAAAAGAGATGATTTTAAACCCTATCTTCTGAAAAGTTCCGATAAAGGAAAAACTTGGGTTTCCGTAAGTAATAACTTGCCGGAAAACGGTACAGTCCAAACGGTTGCACAAGATTTTAAAAACAAGAACTTATTATTTGCAGGTACCGAATTTGGTTTCTTTTTCTCGCTTGACGGCGGAAAAAAATGGGTGCAAATTAAATCGGGAATTCCGGACGTTGCCGTAAGGGACATTGCAATTCAAAAAAGAGAAAGTGATATAGTTTTGGCAACTTTCGGTCGCGGATTTTATATTCTTGATAACTATGACCCCTTAAGACACATAAGTGAAAACTTTATTAAAGAAAAAGAGGCGTATATTTTTCCCGTTAAGGATGCTTTGCAATATATTCAAACAGGAGCAAAATACGGACAGGGAGAAACGGATTATTTTGCAAAAAACCCCGATTACGGTGCAATATTTACCTATTATTTAAAAGAAGCTCCTTTGTCAACAAAAGAAGCCAGAAGAAAAAAAGAAAAAAAATTGTTTAAAAAGAGTGAAAAAATTCCGCAGCCTTCTTGGAAAGAGTTGGAAGACGAAAACAAGGAAGAACCGTCTTATCTGTTATTTACGATTACGGACAGCGAAGGCAATGTTGTGAAAAAACTTACGGCAAAACCGGTAAAGGGAATTAACAGAATAAGTTGGAATTTAGTTTATGATAATCCGTTTCCGGTTAAGGAAGATTTGAAAAAATTTGACCCTTTTAAAAAGTATAATTCAGGAATGCCTGTTTTACCCGGAACATATAAGGTAACGATGGGAATTTATGATAAGGGAATTTACAAACAATTAAGCGATCCGATTGTGTTTAAAGTTGTTAAACTTAATAACTCTACTTTGCCTGCTTCCGATGAAAAAGCCTTGGCTGCTTATTTAAAAGACTTAACAAATACTGTCAGAGTAATGAACGGAACGGTAAAATATGCAGAAAACCTGCAGAAAAAGATTGTATTAATGAAACAAACTGCTCTTACGGCATCGGGTGTTTCTCCGGAAACAATGCAAACAATACAAAAAGCTGAAAAAACAGCAAATAATATAATGTTTGCATTAGAAGGTGTTTCTCCGAAAGCAAGTTATGAAGAAATTCCGCCGCATAAATTACCTCTTCAAATTCGATTGCAAGACTTGGCTTGGGCTCACATTTCTTCAACTACTGCCGTTACCGAAACTGAGCACAGTCAGTTAAAAATTGTAAAAGATGAATTACCTGCTGTAATTGCCGACATGAAAAAATTGGCAACACAAACAATTACGGAAATTGAAAAAGCATTAAACAATGCCGGTGCACCGTGGACTCCGGGGAGAATAATTAAATAATAAAGATAATTATTTTATTGTAGAAGAGACAGTTTGCAGCTGCCTCTTCTTTTTTTCTTACAGTAAATTCTTTTAATTTAGGGCTTGCTGAAAAGCTCAGATGTGCGGCTATTTTGGATTTTGTGAGATGTAGATGTATATAAATACTTCAAATTGAACAAAATACAAAAGAGATGTGTAGCTGAGCAGCAAAAATTTGGTAGTTTTATCAAAATAAGTGCAAGGGTTTCAAGATGTTTCATTCAAAAACCTTGCACTTTATCACAAAAATACAAGTGTAGAGTATTGAATTACAATATATTTAGCATTTTTCAGCAAGCCCTAGTTTATATGAAAACAAGAAACTTTTTTTCTGTCTAATCTGTGGTTTTTGTTGTGCAAACCTTTTTCTCTGAGCAATCTGTGATCTGTGTGAAACATATCCTTATTTTAATTTCTCAAACTCTACCAAAAACAGCTCTTCATATTTTCTGTTCATTTTACTCGATAAATATTTTATAAATCGAATATTTGCAGATGCTATAGCATTCCCGGAAGATGTTTTTAGTAATGCTTTAATGAAGCTTCGCTTTATTGTAACAGAACGAATTTGCAAACCGAAAAAATTTGCCGCATCTTCTAAATTTAAAAGATAACGAGCTAATGTTTCAAAATCAATGCTAAGTCGACTGTTTTTTGATGTCCCCGAGGAATTAAACCGATAGAAATACCGAAACAACCCCGTTCTGTAATAAAACATTAACGGCTTTTCTTTTTTTTTCATCGGACACAAAAATACAAGACGATTTCCGCAAACTGATTCTTTATGAGGATTCAAATAACCGTATTTTTTTCCTGAAGCCTTAAATAGGCGAATAATTGCAGAATTTAAATTTTGTTCCGAAAGATGCTGTGCTTCAATAAAAGAATTATAAACTTTGTTGTTTACAAATGCTTTTCCGAAAATATGAAACTTTAAGGTGCCGTAAAATTTATAATTTTCACCTCTGTAGGGTAATTTATATGCAATATTTGAAATACTCGTTTTTTGTGTAACATAAACAGGTTTACGATAACTCAACTGTGCAAAAGTAATACTTTTAATAATAACAAATAACACACATAAAATAAGGAACTTAGGAAAAGGATATATCATAACACAAACAGAAAAAATATAATTGTAAATGTGTTACATACAGAAGGTTTTATTTAATAATTAAATTATTGTCGGATATTTTATAGTTTTTAATCTGCCTGTATAACAGAAATTTTAGGCATTTTATTGTTAAAATTTAAAGAATTAACAAAATTTAACGAATAATATTCGAAACTTGAAAAATTTTATAATTAAATTTACAAAATAAAACACAAAAATCATTTATCCGAAATATTTAACTAAAAAACAAATGTAATAAACCGAAAATTAATAAATTTTTAAATTATCTAATTATGAAACTTAAAAACATTTCAAAAATTGTCATTTTAATTAGTTTGTTTATTGTAGGAACAACTACAATTCAATCGCAAACGGTTACAATTGGGAACGGGACTTCTGCAAACGATAATAACACTTGGCCGGCACCATACGGAAACTATGAATATGGTACAAGATACCAAATTATTATTGATGCTTCTGAACTTACTGATGCCGGTGCAGCACAGGGAAATATTACTGCAATAGCATTTGATGTAAGCGAGGTTAATAGCTGTGCCTTATTAAATAATTTTTCTGTTAAAATTGGAAATTGTCCTAACCCGAATTTTGAAACATCAGCTTCTTGGGTTACAGGATTAACCGAAGTTTATTTATCTTCATATCAACCGACAACAGGCTGGAATAATCACAATTTCAGTAATGCATTTTATTGGAACGGAACATCGGATATTGTTATTGAAACTTGTTTTTATAACGGAACATATAGTTATAATGCTTCAACAAGAAACACTGCAACAAGCCAAAAAATGGTAATAGGTTCAGAAGGTTCATTTGACCCGTGCAGCAATACAACCACCCCCTATACTTATTCTGAAAGACCAAATATCAGGCTTAGTATGCAGACAAATACAGGAATTAATGATATTAATTCAAAAATATCAGTTTATCCGAATCCTGCAAAAAAGAAAATAAGAATTAACCTTTCCGATAATTCTGACAGAATAGAACAATTATCAATATTCAACAGTATCGGGCAAATAGTTTATATGAATAAAGGAAAAAATATAAATAATAAAACGATCGCAATAGGATTATCTGATTTTTATCCGGGGTTGTATTTTATTTTACTTAAAACAGAAAATGAAACATTAAGAAAAAGATTCATAATAACTAAATAAACTATTGTTATTCAACTTAATAAATTTGAAAGAATAACTATCTCGCAGTATAAAAAATGGGTAATATGTGATTTTTTTAATAATAAAATAGACACTTAACTAATCTTGAATATGATTATTAAACTATTATAAATAGTAATGTATTCACAGAGAACTCACAGATATTTTAGTGTGAATTTGTGTGAAATTTAATATTAAGAAAAATGTCAATATTAGTTAAGTGTCTGATTCTCTAAAATAATTACAAAAACAAACAAACAATTTGAGAATATACACTATTCAACTGTACCGATTAAACCGTAAATCGTACTGTTTTTTATTTTATTAACGGAAATATCTTTGTTGAGCAATAAACGAATAATAATATACCGAGAATTAAAATGTTTTTTGCATGATAAATGAATTAAGGAGTTTAAAACATTTGTAAATTTAAGAAAAATCTTTAAAAATTTAAAATATTAAGAATGTCTGCTGAATTTTGTGTTTTGTTGCCTAAATCTAAAATTTAACTATTACAAATTTGATTGTAATTTTTAATTATCGTTTCCAAGAAAACAGCGGGAACTCTTGACTTCGCACATTTGCAAACTTAAGACATTGACATACATCGGAGTCTGTTTTTCCTCAGGTATTACAAATGTTATTCAATTTCGTAGGGAGTGGTGGTGTGTTTTATGTCGTCTATTGATTTATAGTCGGATTTATCCGAAATTTGTTTTGTTATTTTCTTATTTTGTATTTTTCTTTGATGAGTTTTACGGAATCTTCCAATGTGTTGCCTTCAAAAATATTACCTGAACAGATTTGATAACCAGCGGGTAATCCCTGTTTTGGAACTAATATTGACAGTATAATTTGTGCCTGATTAAATTTACAGCTTTGCTTAAAACTTTCAAAATAAAGACTTGTGCAATCGCAGAAAACAGCATCAAGTTTTTCTCCTCGCACTTATTTTGTGTATAAAAATGCTTTTTGTTGTATTCTCTCAACAGCCTCTCTGTTAATAAAATCCTTCATTCTGTAAATAGAAGTCAACTGTGTATTCAGACCATATTCTTCCGAAAACATTCTTGTTGTTGAGTGTTTTCTTGCCGGTTCTGCAATACGTCCGATGACGGAAAATTTAAATTAAAATCGCCGAATCTGATAATAAAAATTATTTTGAAATCCTACTTCAAAAAGTTTTCGGAGTAATTATGTTCTCGAACGAACTAAATCCTGTTTCTGTTCATCCCAACAATGCCAAGCATCATCACCAAAATAATCTTTATCTTTAATTCTTCCTGTAGAATTTGTTTTATTATACTCAATAACTGTGTGATTATCAGAAGCTTTGTCAAACAAATCAAAAAATGTAGTGTATTGACTGTCCGATGAATCTTTATAGATGATAAAATCCCCGTTTTTATTATTTGAAAGAAGATTAGTAAATTTTAAATATTTTTGACTTTCGGAAATAACAGACCAATCAATTCTCAAAAATTTAACTGCAGTATTTCCGGTATCGGGTTTATTAATTTGCCGATAACCGACAGTTGTTTTCGGGAAAAAATGCCCGTCAAAAAGCAACAAATTGGTATAAGTTGAATCTAATGTAAAAAAAAGTTTCGTTTCAACAGTATCTGCATTTAAAATTTCAAAATAATTTATGTCGTATTGATTCTCTCCGGAATAATAACTGTCGGATATAAGCCAAGTGTCGTTGTCCTGATAAACTAAGTTTTTTTCAGAAATTACATTTAATAAATTTTTATATAACTGCAAAGAATCATTCAGTAAACCTGTCCACGAAAGTGTTGTATTAAATGCATGTGCATAAAATCCTGTTTCATTTTCAGGTGTTGTAAAATATGAGAAATCAATTGATAAAAATTTTTCCGGCGGCAAAAGCGGAGCCGCTTTTTCGGGTTGTTTACAGCCGAAAGAACCAATAAATATTATTCCTGAGAAAAACAGTATTTGAATAAGATTTTTCATATTATCGGTAAAATTACTAAAATTTCAGTTAAAAATTACTTTTAATTGAACATTAACTTGATTTGCATTTGTATTTTTCGTATTTTTGAGAGAAATTTAAAAAATAAATTTATTACTATGGAACAAAAAGATTTTTTTATAAAAGAAGCAGGAATAATTTCTAAGGAGTTAGAAACCAAAATTGAAAAATCAAAACTGTATGCCGAAAAAAAAAGGAAAGAACTTGAGGCTGAGATAAAAAAAATGGAAGAAAAAAAGGTCAATTTTAATGCCGATCTCGAAAAATTAAAAGAAGTGCCGGATGATAAATTTGAAAGCGAAATGAATGCTTTTAAAGAAAAATATCAAACCGATAATATTATTGACACTTTAGATAAAAAATTTACTGAATTTGCCGAAAAAACCAAAGGATTTTTAAGTAATATGGGCGATAAAGTTTCTGATTTTTATCATAAACAAGTTGACAAAAAAGATAAACCGGAAAATCTTTAACCGGCTGAACTTAGCTGTGGCTGTATAAAAAGTATAGGTGAGAATAACTTAATTCGGGACAATCTGTAAAACCCCAACTGTTTAAAAATAAGACAAACAGTTAATAACTTTTATAAAAAAGACCCCGAAATAAGTAGGGCTTGCCGAAAAATGCTAATATACCTGTGTTTCAGCTACTTATAGGATTATTTGCATATATAAGTGCAAGGTTTTTAATCCACTTCACACTATTTCCTTGCACTTGTGTAAAATATTTTAGCTGCCCACAGGCACATCATCTGTCAAATTTCTCTTATTTCGCAGTATTTATATACGACTTCAAATGAGAAACTTGAAATCTAATGCACCTGTGAGCTTTTCAGCAAGCCCTAAGTATTTAGCTTCGTTGAGCTTTTCAGGCGAGGTAATCTTATGTCAAAAATACGAAAAATTTCAGAACGATTTCAACCTCCAACGAAGTTAAAGTTCCCTACCGATTAACTTTAAATTTTCAGAATACGATTTTAACAGATATTGGAATGCTTTTTTAAGCGGCAATTTTGGTAAAATTTATCTTGCAGTTCCTTGGATAATGTTTGTTAAGGTATTGAATATCAGGGATAAATATCAGGGGCGTAAATCTGTATTTTCGCCAAGAGGCAAACTTGCTTTAATATTTCTGAGAAGTTATACTTTCCTGTCTGACAGAAAGTAACATCAACTTATCAAGATTATATGAAGTAACACTTTGTTTAAAGGAATTTAAAAAAACAACCAAATTTTTCGGAAGCTTATATTTTTTACCTTCGGAGCCAATCTTTTATGTTGTTGAGCAAGAAACGAATAATAATATACCGAGAATTAAAATGTTTTTTTGCATAATAAATAAATTAAGGAGTTTAAAACATTTGTAAACGTAAGAAAAATCTTTAAAATTTTGAAATATTAAGAATATCTGCTGAATTTTGTGTTTTGTTACCGAAACCTAAAACTTAATTATTAAAAATTTGATTGTAATCTTTAATTATCGTTTCCAAAAAAACAGCGGGAACTTGTGTCGGCTCTGCACCGGTTTTCTTTTTAATTGCTTCAGCGGCTTTTTTAAGCATTGACACGGCAATGACATTTGTCGGGTCTTTTTTGTAAAGTTTCAACACGTCTTTTATGGTATTTAGGTCTGCATCTTTTAATTGCTCTGCCTCCGGATATTTAATTTCATAATCGTCTTCGACTTCTTCATAAATGGTTTCTTCGATATTTTTGCTGCGCTTTAAACTGATAACGGATGTTTTTGCAACAATATCTCCCAAGCGTTGTCCTTTTCCGTTTACGGCAATTGTTATAATAGCAGGCAAACCGTAAAAGTTAATATCAATAATTCGAAAAAGCCAGCGGATTAAATAATTTCCGAAAGTCGGTTGCGAGCCTTCTAACTTTGCAACTTTAATTTTTAATGCCTTTTTTCCGAAACTTTGTCCGTTCATAAACGTTTCACATAAAAGACTGTAGAAAAATATCGGAATTATTAACACAAAAAATCCGGAAGATGAAATTTTTGCAGAAGTGAAAAATTTTGCAATAAAAGAAATAAGAAATATGTAACTTATTAAAATCATGCCGTCAATTAAAAAAGCGGCAATTCGTTCGCCGAGATTTGCAATTTCTTGTTCAATTATAACGTTTTGGCTTGTTTCTACTTGTAAGTTCGGCATAAATCATTGTTTATTATAAATATATTTGTCAAAAGTAATAAATTTTGACTCTTTTTTATAGATTTGTATCCGACAAAAAACTGAGCGTGAAAGAAGTTGTTTTTTTAAATAAGAATGTCGAACGTTGGAAGGAAACTGAAAAGAAAATTTTCAACAAAAATAATGATAACCCGGATTATTTGGCAAATTTATATATTCAAATAACAGATGATTTGGCTTATGCAAAAACCTATTTTCCCGGCAGCCCGACAGAAAAGTATTTGAATTCTCTTGCAAGTAAAATTCATCAGACCGTTTATAAAACAAAAAAAGAACCTTCCGGTCGATTTGTGAATTTTTGGACTTATGAATTGCCTGTTGAATTATTTCATATAAGAAAATATATTTTATATTCGTTTTTAATTCTGCTTGTCAGTTTTTTAATCGGCTGGATTTCTGCTGAAAATGATAACGAGTACAGTCGAATAATTATGGGAGATGCATATGTCAACCAAACTCTCGAAAATATTGAAAACGGAAATCCTATGGGAATTTACAAATCTCAAGACAGGTTTTCGATGTTTTTTTTTATTGCTTACAACAATATAAAAGTTATGTTTTCGGTCTTTTTGCTCGGAATAATTGCATCAATCGGAACAATAATTTATATTTTTCAACACGGTGTAATGCTTGCCGGTTTTCATCATATGTTTTATGAGCATCATGTTTTGACAGAATCCCTTATTACCGTTTGGATTCACGGAACAATTGAAATTTTCACTTTAATTGTTTCCGGAGGCATAGGGCTGATGTTAGGAAACAGTTTATTGTTTCCCGGAACATTTGCTCGCCGAAAATCTTTCGGAACAGCAGCGAGGCGCGGGGTGAAAATTGCTGTCGGCTTAGTGCCGTTTATTATTACCGCAGCAATTCTTGAAAGTTTTGTTACGCGACATACAGAATGGAGTAATTATGTAAGAATCGGAATAATTGCCGCATCAATGATATTAATTGTGTGGTATTTTTTTATTTATCCGAAAAAATGTATAAAAAAGGATGTTTTGTCGAAAAGGGAATAAACTTTTGTATAAATATTAATTTAATTGATTAACAGTATAATTGCAGACCTCTAATTCAAAATAAAATTGTTATGGCACAAAAGAAACAAAAAAAAGAAACAGTAAAATTTATTAGGGAACGCACATTCGGAGATCTTATCGGAGCACCGTTTGAATTTATTATGCAGGAATTTAAAACTTTTGCCGGAACTTTGTTGAAATATGCCGGACCTTTTGTTGCCGTTACATTTCTTATGGTTTCTCTGTTGGCAAACGATATTTACAATGCCGCAGTACTGAATACAAATACTCCGATTTCAACGATTTTTTATGCTTTTATTTTGGCATTTTCGTTAATGTTCGGGTTGTTGGCAGTTATTATTGTAACTCATAGCTACATAAGCTTGTATGTAAGCAAAGGAAAAGGAAATTTTACAAAAGATGACGTGGGAGAATTATTGAAAAAAAACCTGTGGAAAGTTTTCGGTGCCGGAATATTGGTTTATATAATGGTGATTATCGGTTTTCTTCTGTTATATATTCCCGGGATTTATATTGCTGTTGTAACATCTTTTGTCTTTTTAATTATTATTTATGAAAAAAAATCTGCAACGGAATCAATTTCTCGCTCTTTTGAAATTATTAAAGGTAAATGGTGGCATACTTTCGGATTGATATTAGTCTTCGGTTTAATTATCGGCTCAATATCTTATGTTTTTATTATTCCGATTTATGCGGTTGTTATTGTTGCTTTTCTTTCGGGAACTCAAATCGGCACCGGCTCGGTTATTTTATTGGCTCTTTTTATTTTTCTGTATTTTGCGGCGTATTTGTTTTTTATGTCAATGCAGCAAATAATGATTGCGTTTCAATACTTTAATATTCGTACCGAAAAAGAAGGACTGCATTTAAAAAATCGTATTGCCGCTATAAATGATGAAAATTCTTCAGAAAATGAAGAAATTGAAGACCTTTCTGCAAAAGAAAATAACGAAATAACAGACAAAAAAGAAAGTGAAAAAAACAGATTTGAGGAAGATAATGATATAAACAGATTTAAACCGAAGTATTAATAAATTATTGAAAAATGGAAATATATAATAAAAGAGATTTCGGAGAATTAATCGGTGCTCCGTTTATTTTTTTCGGAAAAGAAATTAAAACACTGTTAACGGGTATAGTAATTTTTATCGGACCGTTTATTTTATCGGAAATTATTTTAAAACGTTGGTTTGGATTTCAGTCTGTCGAAAACATCTATACACAATTTCAAAACTTTCAGTATTCTTTTGACGGGACATCATTTTTTATGATGATTTTCGGCTTTTTTCAAAATGTAATGCTTTATACTTTTATAGGAACATATATAAAAATTTTGCACAAAAAAGGATATCGAAATGTTGAAATAAACGATATTTGGATAGAAATTAAACGGTTTTTTTGGCCCTTTGCCGGTGCACTGATATTAGGAAATATAATTATTGTTATCGGAATAATCTTATTTGTTATTCCCGGAATTTATTTAGCCGTTGCTTTATATCCTTTATTTGCAATAATAATTTTCGAAGAAAACGGTGTAATGAATTCATTTTTTCGATCATTCGAACTAATTAAAGGCAACTGGTGGCTTTCTCTCGGCTTAATGATTATAATGTTTATTCTTTTAACGACAGGTACTGCAATTTTAACCCTGCTTTTTAATTTTTTAAACAAAACGATTGCGTCTGCAAGTTCTGCTTATTTTGTATTAACAAACATAACAAGCTCACTTTTAGAAGTTGTTATGAGTGTTTTTTTAATTTCTACATCCTTTTTTCTTTACGGTTATTTAATATCCGTAAAAGAACAACCGGATTTGTTTAATCGGATTTCAGAAATCTCGGAAGAAGAAGACTATAATGTTGACAACATTCAAAACCCTGAAAACGGAGAGAATGAAAACAACAGATTTGTTGACGAAGATGAAAATGATCGTTTTAAACCAAAATATTAATGTCTGAAATTAAGAGATTTTCATATCAAAACAGTATTATTACAATCATTCTGTTGTTTTTCTTTTTATTGTCTTTGTCGCCCGAAACATTTTCACAAAATAAAAACACAATAAGAAAGGATAATAATTCTGATATACAGATAAGAACATCCCGGAAAATTAATATTTATCTGAACGATTCGGATTTTTTATACGATACCGAACCGGTCGTTTCTCCTCAAACACTGTGGCAACGAATTTGGTTTTGGATTTTGGGAATAATCTCTGAATTTTTTTACTT
>JAJRUH010000033.1 GCA_024277895.1 Bacteroidota bacterium
GAAAACGGATTAAAAATATACCCGAATCCGGCAGTTAATGAAATAAAAATTGATTTATCCTCTTTCAATAATCAAAACGTAAGTATTTCTTTAATTGACATCACGGGAAAAACTGTCGCATTATACAATTTAGCAAATTCAAACACAATAGATATCAGCAATTTAAAAAGCGGTATTTATTTTGTAAAAGCCGACAGCCCGGAAAAAACAAAAACAACTAAGTTGGTTATTAAATAATCAAGTTAAGTTTTTATAAAAAAGAAACCCGCATTTAAAAGTGCGGGTTTTTGTTTTTATTATTTACTTGTTATCCGAGATATTTTTTTAACGGGTTGCTTCGTGAGGTTGTTCGTAATCTTTTAATCGCTTTTTCTCTTATTTGGCGAACACGCTCTCTCGTTAAACCAAATTGTTGACCTATTTCTTCCAGCGACATTTCTTCCACACCGATTCCGTAGGAAAGTTGTAAAATTTTGCTTTCTCTTTCATCCAAGGTTGCAAAAACACGCTCAATTTCTCTTCTCAATGATTCGTGAATTAATGAATTGTCAGTAACGGGAGAATCATCATCAGAAAGTACATCAAGTAAATTATTATCTTCACCTTCCTGAAACGGAGCATCAACCGATACGTGACGACCGGAAACTTTCATCGTGGAAATAACTTTTGATTTCGGGATTTCTAAAATTTCCGCTAATTCCTCAGGAGAAGGTTTTCTTTGAAACTGTTGTTCAAATTGAGCTACTGCTTTTCGATATTTGCTTAATGAACTTACTTGGTTTAAAGGTAACCTGACAATTCGTGATTGTTCGTTAATTGCCTGCATTATAGATTGTCGAATCCACCATACGGCATAAGAAATAAATTTAAAACCTCTTGTTTCATCAAATTTTTCGGCGGCTTTAATTAAGCCCAAATTCCCTTCGTTAATAAGATCGGGCAAACTCAAACCTTGATTTTGGTATTGTTTTGCAACAGAAACAACAAATCGTAAATTAGCTCTGGTCAATTTTTCAATAGCCGATTGATCGCCTTTACGAATCCGTTGTGCTAATTCAACTTCTTCTTCTACGCTGATTAAATCGTATCTTCCGATTTCCTGTAAATATTTATCAAGGGAGGCACTTTCGCGATTGGTAATTGATTTGGTAATTTTTAATTGTCTCATATATCTTTTTTAGATAAATTCTATTAAACAAAAATTATTCCCGTTTTAAAAAGGGCTGCAAATTTAACTCTTTTTATTTTATCTGAACTCACTTTTAAAAATTAAATTACAATATTCACCATTCTGCCGGGAACAACTATTATTTTTTTAATTGTTTTGCCTTCCAAACGCTGTTTTGTTCTTTCATCATTTAATACAATATTCTCAATTTCAGATTTTTGCGTATCTTTTTCAATTTCAAGGGTAAATCTGGTTTTTCCGTTAAAAGCAACAGGATATTTTACGGTATCTTCTGTTAAAAAATCATTATTATATTTCGGAAATTCAGCATTAACAACTGATGTTTTATGTCCCGATAATTGCCAAAGTTCTTCAGCAATATGAGGAGCAAAAGGCGAGAGTACAATCAGAAATTTTTCCAATACATCGAGTTTGTTGCATTTCAATTTTGCCAAATCATTTACACAAACCATATATGCGGCAACTGTTGTGTTAAAAGAAAAACATTCAATATCTTCGCCGACTTTTTTTATTAATGTATGAATAACTTTTTGTTCCTCTTTGTTTGCTTTTTGTTTCGATAAGTTAATATTTCCTTCATTATTAAAAAATAATCGCCAAAATTTGTGTAAAAAACGGAAAACACCCTCAATGCCGTTTGTATCCCACGGTTTTGATTGTTCAAGCGGACCGAGAAACATTTCGTAAAGTCGGAGAGTATCTGCCCCGTATTGTTCAATAATATTATCCGGATTTACGACATTATATTTTGATTTCGACATCTTTTCAACCGCATATCCGCAATGATATTTTCCGTCTTCTTCAAAAATAAATTCGGCATCTGCAAACTCCGGACGCCATTTTTTAAATTTTTCAATATCTAATATATCATTACTTACGATGTTCACATCTATGTGAATTTCTGTAAATTCATAATTATTTCGCAAGTTAAAGGAAACGTATTTGTTTGTATCTTTAATTCTGTAAACAAAATTAGAACGTCCTTGTATCATCCCTTGATTTACGAGTTTTTTGTACGGCTCGTCTTTAATTACAACACCTATATCGTATAAAAATTTATTCCAAAAACGAGAATAAATCAAATGTCCTACAGCATGTTCAGTGCCTCCGATATACAAATCGACATCTTGCCAATATTCATCAGCTTCTTTTGAAACTAACTCCTTATTATTGTGCGGATCCATATATCGTAAATAATAAGCAGAAGAACCTGCAAAGCCGGGCATTGTACTCAATTCGTATTTATATTTTCCGTCATAAAGCCAATTTTTTACTCTGCCGAGCGGAGGTTCGCCTGTTTCTGTCGGTTTGTAATCATCGGTATCCGGAAGAGTAAGCGGAAGTTCTTCTTCTTTCAGCGGAACAGCTCTGTCGTCTTTGTAATAAATCGGGAAAGGTTCACCCCAATATCTTTGGCGGCTGAAAATGGCATCTCGTAATCTGTAATTTACTTTGCGTTTTCCGAGATTTTTTGTTTCAACTTCCGTAAGCATTTTTTTTACGGCTTCTTTTACGTCTAATCCGTTCAAGAAGTCAGAATTTATCATTTTGCCTGTTTTGGCATCATAAGATTCTTTTTCAATATCTCCGCCCTCTACAACCTGGATAATATCAATACCGAAATGCTTCGCAAAAGCATAATCTCTGCTGTCATGTGCCGGTACTGCCATAATTGCACCTGTTCCGTATCCTCTCAAAACATAATCTGCTGTCCAAATCGGAATTTCTTTTTGTGTAAAAGGGTTTATTGCATATGAACCGGTAAAAACACCCGTTATATTTTGTGCATCGGCTTGTCGTTCTCTTTCGGTTCTGTTTTTTGCATAAGTAACGTATTGTTCAACTTCTTCAGAATTTTCAATAGTTGTGAGCTTGTCAACTAATTTACTTTCAGGAGCTAATACCATAAAAGTTGCCCCGAAAATTGTATCGGGTCTGGTTGTGAAGACCAATATTTCATCATTTTTATCTTTAATATTGAAATAAACTTCGGCACCTTCCGAACGTCCTATCCAATTTCTTTGCATTTCTTTTAAAGAATCGGTCCATTCTAAATTATCTAAACCGGTAAGTAATCTTTTTGCGTATGCCGTAATACGAAGTTGCCATTGCATCATATCTTTTTGGATGACAGGATGTCCGCCTCTTTCTGAAACTCCGTCTTTTACCTCGTCGTTAGCCAGAACGGTTCCGAGAGCAGGACACCAATTTACTTTCGTTTTTGCTCGATATGCCAAGCGATAGTTCATTAAAATGTCTTCTTTTTCTTCATCGCTCATTCCGTTCCATACAGCAGCTTCAAAATGAGGTGTAGTACTGCATATTGCATTAACTTTTGTATTACCGTTTTCCTTAAATTCTTTTATTAAAGTTTCAATTGATTCTGCTTTTTGAGTGTCGGCATTAAACCAATGATGAAACATTTTTAAAAATGTCCATTGTGTCCATTTAAAATAATTCGGATCGGATGTTCTGACCTCTCGGCTCCAATCGTATGAAAATCCGATTTTTGAAAGTTGTTCTTTGTATCTTTTTATATTAATTTCCGTCGTAACAGCAGGATGTTGACCTGTTTGAACTGCATATTGTTCAGCAGGTAATCCGAATGCATCAAATCCCATAGGATGTAATACGTTATACCCTTGCAGTCGTTTGTATCTGCTGTAAATGTCGGAAGCAATATAACCGAGCGGATGCCCTACATGCAAACCTGCACCTGAAGGATAAGGGAACATATCTAACACATAAAATTTGGTTTTATTTTTATCTTCCGTAACCTTATAAATATTATTTTTTTTCCAATTTTCTTGGTGTTTCTGCTCAATTTCTTTGAAATTATATTCCATTATTTTCTTTTTTTAGGTCTGCAAAATTAGTAAAAAAACAGTTTTAATATACAACACATAAATTTTTGTTTGAATATAATGAAATGTTTTCTAATTTCGCAGTTTAACAGAGGCCCCGTAGTTCAATTGGATAGAATATCAGATTTCGGCTCTGAGGGTTGTGGGTTCGAGTCCCGCCGGGGTCACACTTTAAAATTTAAAGCTTTGCAATACAGATAATTGCAGGGCTTTTTTATTTTTGGTACAAAAAAACTGAATATTCCTGTAAGTATTTAATATTTTATATCCTAATCAATCATTCTGCCGGGTGTATTCTTTCCGGTTTGTAAATATAACAATTACACATTTTTTATTGAGAAAATCAATTTGTGATACCGTTAAATAAAAATTTTATGTTAAATTTACATTGATATTTTACGAATTATTTTTCATCTAAATATATACATTTCAACATGTTAAAATTTACAAAACTATTTAGATACATTAAAATAATTTGATAATTTGTTATCAAAATCGGTTTAATAAAAACTGTTAAATATATTCTCTTATGGAAACATTAAAAGTTACATCTCCTTATGACGGACATTTTATTGCTGAAATACCCTTAATAAATTATGAAAAAGGGGAGAAAATGCTTGATACAGCATATAAAATTTTCACAAATCGTTCTGCGTGGCTGCCGAAACATAAAAGAATTAAAATACTTGAAAAAACAGCTCAAATAATGAGCAAACGCAAAGAAGAATTAACGAAAATTGCGGCGGAAGAAGGCGGCAAACCCTATAAAGACAGTAAAATTGAAGTTTTACGCGCTATAAACGGTGTTAAACTTGCAATTGAACATATAGGACAAATGAAAGGCAGCGAAATACCTATGGGGATGACTCCGGCATCGGAAGGCAGATTGGCTTTTACAATACGTGAACCGATTGGTGTAGTCTTTTCTATAAGTGCATTTAATCATCCTTTAAACCTTACGGTACATCAAACAGTTCCGGCAATTGCCGCAGGTGCGCCGGTAATTATAAAACCGGCATCAACCACACCTTTATCTGCTGTTAATTTTGTAAATATTCTATATGAAGCGGGTTTGCCTGAAGCGTATTGTCAAGTTGCAGTTTGTAAAAGTTCTGTTGCCGAACAATTGGTAACTGATAAAAGAGTAAATTATATGTCGTTTATAGGTTCGTCAAAAATCGGATGGTATTTGGCTTCCGAATTATCTTCAGGGACACGCTATGCTCTGGAACACGGAGGAGTTGCTCCGGTAATAGTTGAAGCGGATGCCGATATTGAAGATGCCGTTCCGGCACTGATAAAAGGCGGGTTTTATCATGCCGGACAGGTTTGTGTTTCGGTTCAAAAAGTTTTTGTTCATAAAGATATTATTGAAGAATTTACCGAAAAATTTGTTGTACAGACAAAAAAACTGAAAACCGGTAATCCGCTCGAAAAAGATACCGATGTAGGACCTATAATTGTCAAAGAAGAACTTAATCGTGTGGAAAATCGGGTAAAAGATGCCGCAGAAAACGGCGGTAAAATTTTATGCGGAGGGAAACGAATTTCGGAAAAGTTATACGAACCGACAGTTATTTTAAATCCTCCGGAAAATGCGAAAGTCAGCACGGAAGAAATCTTTGGTCCTGTTGTTTGTATTTATGAATATGAAGATATTAATGATGCAATTCAACGAGCAAACAGTTTGCCTTTTGCTTTTCAGGCAGCTGTTTATACAAAAAATATTAACATTGCACTAAAATGTTCAAGAGAACTGCGTTCATCAACTGTTATGATAAATGACCATACAGCATTTCGAACAGATTGGATGCCTTTCGGAGGTTGGGATGATTCGGGTATCGGTATTGGCGGTATTCCTTATTCTATGCACGAAATGACACGTGAAAAACTGACAGTAATTAAAAGTAAAGGATTTTAGGCAAAATAGTCTTTATTATTGATACACCTTATATTATTTTTAATGCAGCATTTTTAATTCCGGATAAAAAGAATCCGTTTGATAATTTAAAGATTTTTCAAACGGATTTTTAAAATTATACAACTGATAAAAAATATGATTCCATATCAGTTAGTTATTTCAACCAAACTCTCATCACCTTTCTTATATTTATCCGGAATTACAGGTAAATTTTCATCTCCTTTCTTAAAACTTTTCATAAATTCTATTAAAGCAATCCATTCTTTGGCTTCCTGAATTCCGACTTTGTTCGGATTAATGTCAATAAGTTGATTTTTCATATCGGTAACAGGATTTCCGTTTATGTCTTTCGGAACTATTTTCACCAATCCGTGGCTCATTTTTTTAATTCGTCCGATAAAACTTAATAAATATGTATCCGCTGCTATGCTGTATAATTTTTTATTTTTTTTAGAATAATCAAGTTCCTTCCCGTTCAATTCAATTTTTTCTACTTTTCGCAACATCATTTTTTTCGGATTAATATAAATTTTTATTCCGGAAGTGTATAAATAACCGTCTCCGCCTTTGGGTCTTGACATAACGATAATTTCAGAAAGTTTTTTAACTTCTTTTGCCGAAATGTAAATTTTTGCCAACGGATAGCCGGGTATATTATCATATCCTTTGCCGAGAGACATTACCCTGAATGCATCGGGTACGGTTTGTATACCTCTCTGTCCTTTCAAGAGATTTTCTCGGATAGTTCCGGAAGCTACCATGCTGAAATCACAGTTAATACCCTTTTCTTTCATATAATATTTGTCGGCATCGGCGACAAAGGGTCCCAAGTTGCTGTTTTTAAGATTTTTATAATCTCTTTTAAGATTAAAAGTCAGTTCTCCTATTTTGGTTAAATATGTTAATCCGAGTTTCGACAAATAGTTTTTATTGATAAATTCTTTTTGTTTCTCAATTGCATTATGAACCTCAAGATTTCCTTTAATTTTATCATCAACAGGG
The DNA here is from genome assembly GCA_024277895.1 of Bacteroidota bacterium. Classification (GTDB taxonomy): domain Bacteria; phylum Bacteroidota; class Bacteroidia; order Bacteroidales; family JAADGE01; genus JAADGE01. The sequence continues at coordinate 6,977 of JAJRUH010000033.1, forward strand.
ATTAATCGGAAGTTAAATTTAGTAATTACCCCGTTTTTTACGTTTAAATTTATTTCTCCCAAGTTGTGAACATAGCATCCGGTTTGCACGATATAGGTTTTTCCGATTTTTATCGGTTCCGGGGTTTCCACATGCGTATGCCCACTTATGATAATATCAATACCCGAAACTTTTTTTGCCAGTTCAATATCTTCTCCGTAATATGATTTCCCGTCCGGTGAAGGGTATTCCCCGCTGTGCGACAAGCAAATAATTAAATCTGGATGGTATTTGCTTTTAAGTAACTTTACCATTTTTTCAGCAGATTCTTCAGGGTTTTCAAATTTAACAGGCTTTTTTGCAGGAGCTACATTTGATGCGTCAATACCCATAATTCCGAAGACAGCTATTTTTAAGCCGTTTTTATTGATAATACTGTATGGTTTTATTTTTCCTTCATCGTATATTTTTTCAAGTTTATCATCAGCTTTTGATGTTTTATCAAAAATAATATTTGAACAAACAATATTCGGATAACCGCCTTTTTCTTCCGCTTTATTTAAAATATCAGCCAATGTTTCCGGACCGAAATCAAATTCGTGATTTCCGAGTGTAATATAGTCATATCCCATTTTTTTCATTAAATGAAGTTGAAACCCTGTTTTTTGTTCAGCTACGTGAAACAAACTTCCCATTAAAAAATCACCGGCATCTAAAATTAATGTTGCATCTTGAATTTTTGATTTTTCATTTTTAAGAAGTGTTTCTAATCGAGCAAAACCGCCCAAAGTATAATCATTATTTATAACTTCCGGACTGTATTCAATTTCGGGCCCGTAACCCGTTAATTTAGAGTGCATATCATTTGTGTGCAAAATGGTAAGTTTTTGTGCGTTTAAATTTCAAACAGATAATAATGCAATACTTACTGATACAAATAATTTTATTGAATGTTTCATAATACAGATTTTAAAAATTATGCGTAAATTTAATTATTTTTGGAATAAAATGATTTCTTTAATGTTAAATTTTAATTATTATTGACATAAACCCTTGAATAAAGTATTCGGCATAAATTTTATATGCATTGCTTCGTCGGCTCAGTTGATTGTTGAGACAACAAAAAAAAAAAGCAAGCTGTAACGAATAAAAAAAAACGGAGCTTCTTTGGAATGACTAAAAGTCTCTGAATTAAGAAGACAGGTATAGAGTACTGTATGATAACAAAAAACCGCAGCTGTAAATTCTGCTGCGGTTTTTGAGTTTTAATTATTATTATTTACCATAATAGAGTTCTATTCAACTAGTTTCGGACCGGAAACATATTCAAATTGGCCTACGGAAACACATTTATACGTAACAGTATATTGGTTCCTCACACTGTTTTCACCATAAGTATTATAAGTAATTGCATAATTAACCTGAACACTGTTAATAAACGGTTCAGAATTAGGATATTTAGCTTCAAGGAAAATTCCGATTGCTTCATTAATACGATTTAACAATGCTTCGGTTGCTTCATCATCAGATAATCCCTTTAATAAATTTAACGGATCATATTGTCTTCTTTTATAAAGTTTTAAATAGAAGTTTTTATAATGTGAACTTGCACCGTAATAATACTCCGTATTATCGCCGTAAACGGGATCCAAATAGTCACTTATAGCAGGATTATTTGCAACATAGTCAACAATAATTTGGTAATCTTCAGTCGTACTCATAGTATAATGAACGGTAGGATCAAAAACCCACTCAGTTCCGTTATTAATAAAAGGGCTGATTTTATCTGTTGTATTACTCCACTCAGTTCCGTCAAATACATATGCATCTGCTAAAGTTTTAGTTACGCCGGAATAATATTTATAAAATACATAAAACAAATCTTTTTTAAAAGCATAAGGAAATTTATTATGTAAAAATATTGGTAAATAATGTTCCGGTTTATCTGAATCAGAAAAATTATGATGGGCTCCTGGTGCACCCATACTTTCATAATCTTCATCTGTCAAAATGTAAAAATTATTTTTATTAATCCAAGCACCATCTTCAAAAGTATAAACAATACTTGTATCAATTAATGTTGTGTCATTTTTCCAGTAAGCACAATTGACATAATACAAATAACCTGAAGTTGTATCAGAACCGGCAAGGTATGCCGGCAAATAAGTTCCCGGTAATTCATTATAAGTAAATGCAAGACTATCAGCTACAACACCGCCAATTGCAATATAATCTGCATCAGCTAAAGTCTTTACAACCAAACTGTCATATTCATTATTACTATAGTGGTATTTAACTTTTATTGCTGACGCACTGTCAAGGGCTATATAATTCTTCGATAAAAAAGCAGGAATTAATCTTGCTGCCGAACGAATTACGGAAAAACTTTTATAAATATCTAAATTTTTTGCAATTGTGCTGTCTTCAGAATTCTGTGCACTTTCTAAAGCCAGTTTTTTTATCGAATTATAATCTGTATTAGTTAATTCAATATTAAAATTATCGTGATAGGGTTTTTCATCTGCTTTAATCGCATCATAAATGTCCTTATTCGGATTACATGCCGAAAACATCAATCCGATGATAAATGAGAATATTATATATTTTTTCATTTTAATTTATTTTAAAGGTTAGAATCTGATTTTTAAAGCAATAGACCAAGTTCTTCCGAAACCGTAAAATACCGGAGATGTTGCGTAGTCATGGTCTACACCGTCGGTTGCATCGGCAATATATTCAGTATCAAGGATATTGTTGATTTTTCCGTAAAGTGCCGCATTTAAACCTGCGACTTTAAATTTGTATCTTACATTGAAATCAGCTAGAGTATAAGAAGGCATTTTCCATGCATCAACACCAATATCGCTCTTATTTACACGCGTTGTAATATCAAAATAAGAATATAAATTATTGTAGTAATTTACATCAAAACCGAGAGTTAATTTGGGCAAAACTTCAGCATCTATTCCTAAAGCAGCTGTAGTTTGTGCCGCATTACCCACATGAATTCCTCCGGAATAAATAAAAACAGAATCAACAAATACTTGATTTTGATCATAAACTGCTGCAGCAACATCTTTTTCCCAAATCCAATCTCCCACAGAAAGCATTCCTTTAACAGTAAGTTTATGCGAAGGTTTATAGGTTAATTCAGCTTCAACGCCTTGATGCAGTGCATCTAAGCCGGTAATATTAGCCGTTTCCTGTCCTACTGATCTGGATAAAGCTTTATCCATCCATTTTGTACGATATAAAGCCACATTTGC
>JAJRUH010000034.1 GCA_024277895.1 Bacteroidota bacterium
ATTAGGGCACTGTTTCCTATTACAAGTCCGAAAAAATAAGCAATCAGTACCGAGCCTATTTTATTCATAGCTGAAAACTTATGTGTTAAAAAAAGAATAACAGCCGGAAAAAATAAATAAAAGAGGATAAGTGCAATCATTTGAAAAATTTTAATTGTTTATTATTGAATAATCAGAATAATTTTATGACACATCAATGGATGCCCTTTTAAAAAGTTTATTTCGGTCAAAAAGATACCTGTAAGTTGCAAAAGTTCTGTATTGTTTTGCCCCTAAATTCTCGCAAACTTTAACCATTTTCGGATTAAAATCACCAATCCAAGTTAATATTGTATCTTTGTATCTGTTCATCGGAACAATAGTTTCTTCGGCAAATTTAATCATTGCTCCTTCAACACCCTTACCGTGAAAATCGTGTGCTACGCCGAAAACAAGTCCGTACATAGTTGTAGGAGTTTTTCGCAATTTATGCCACAGAAATTTAAGTTTGCCGATTAAATTCATTTTTCCGTTAAGGTGTTTAAAAATTTGATTTAATTCGGGCAAATTAATATACATTCCAATCGGTCGATTATCATAAAAAGCAAAAATGAAAATATCCGGATCTATAACCTGTTTCATAGATTTTATGGTTTTAAGGGCGGAAGGAAGTTCTAATTTTTTAAAATTTTTTCGTGTATGCCCCCAACCGTCATTATAAACTTCAGTAAAATATTCGGCAACTTGTTCTAATTTTAAACCTCTGATGTTTCGGCATTCAAATTTCGAGTCTTTTCTTAATATTTCAGCTTTTCTCACAAAAACTTCTTGTGCCGGATCAGCCATTAAGCGATGATACATTAATTGATTATAATAAACTTTAAATCCGTAGTTTTCAAAAAGCGAAACGTAATATTCCGGATTGTAGTTCATTCCGTATGTATTCGGGTCTTTGAAATTCTTCACCAATAATCCCCAAAATTGATCTCGTTCACCAAAATTAATCGGACCGTCCATTGCTTCGGCACCTTGCTCTCTAAGCCATTTTTTTGCCGTATCAAAAAGCATATTTGCAGCTTCTTGATTATTGACACACTCAAAATATCCTATTCCGCCGGTAGGTTGTTGGTATTTCTCAAAATATTTGGGGTGTTTCCAAGCGGCGATTCTGCCGATTAAATTGTACTTTTCATCTTTTAAAATCCAACGTTTTGCATTGTTGCCGTTGTATAATTTATTAGTTTTTTTATGAAAATTTTTTTCTATATCATTTTCGAGATGGGGAATCCAATTAGCATCATTTTTATATAAAATTCGAGGAACTTTATGAAATTTTTTAATTAATGCTGTATCAGTAACTTCTTTAATAATCATAATAATTTAGAAAATATCTGATAATATTTACGACTTATATTCTTTCAGAAAAACCGTTAATTGTTGTCTTAATCCTACGGATACTTTTACGGGTAACATTGTAACTTTTTTTGGTTTTCCGGCTTTGTTTGTAATATAAACTTTTGTTTCGATACCTGTCGAAATTTCATTATTGTCAATATTCAAAATATCTCCGAGATAAATTCCTTCAGTTTTGTTATTGATTTCAGGTAATATCATTTTAATATTTTTACCGGTAATATCTTTATCTGTAACATTCAATAATTTTATCGCAGATTCGTTTATAAACTCAATATTATTTTCTTTATCAATTGTTATTACGGCATCCGGAAGCATTTCAAATGTTTTTTTACTGAAAATATATGCCGTTTCCGTATTTATGTATAATTCTCTCATTTCTTCCCGCACCTGCTCTGTTCTGCGGTTCATACGTTCTTTAACTGCTTCAATCTCTTTTATTTGGGTTTGGATTAAGTTTTCTTGTTCTCTGATTTTTTCTGCGAAATTTACTTGTTGAGAATAATCATAAGCTAAAAATTTTAATGAATTAATGTTTTCATTAATATCTTTTTCGGAAAATATTGTCCCGTATAAAAAAACAGGTTCATTATCTTTGTTTTTAAATTCAATTTCTCCTTCAAACGGATTTCCGGAAGTTATAATTTGATTAATAATATTTTCGAATGAACCGGAAAATTTTTCAGTTAAAATATCTGAAATCGGTTTTGAAATTATATCTTCACTTTTATAATTTAACTTCTTCAGTATTTTTTTATTGAACTCTTTTATTTCTCCGTTGGTTTGAAATTCTCCCGAAAATAATACTTCATCATGTTGTTTAAGTTTAAAATCTAAATTCAGCACATCTGTTTTTAATTCGGTAGTATCAATTCCGAGGAATAATATTTTTTCAGTTTTTCCGCTTTCATTATTTAATCCTATATAAGAAGATTCAATCCATAATGTTTTACCCGATTTTGTTAAATGTTTCAGCAAACCTTCGAAATGTGAATTTTTATTAAAAATTAACTCTTTTAAATTATCAAACCAGTCTGTATTTTCAGGTGCGGCAAATTTGAGAATGTTTTCATTTTCAATTTCGGAATTTGATTTGTATTCAAATAATTTCAGAAATTTACGATTTGCAAAAAGGAGTTTTCCGTCATTCGAAAATTCTGCTCTTATCAATGCTTTATTTGTGGAATCTTGATATGACCGGAAAGCTGAACTCTGCATATCAGCATTTTCCTGCAAACGCCTCATTTCCGAAATAGTTTTTTGCAATTCATCTTCACGACTTGATAAAGCTCCTGCCTGTTCTCTTGATTCTTTCAATAAAATTGCAGTTTCTTCATTAATTTTTAATGTTGAAATTGTCATTGCAGTATTTTCGGCAACTTGTTCAATAAATTTTACTTCAAAATCTTCATATTCTTTAAATGATGCTAACTCAATTGCACCGTGGATAATACCTTCTTGTGTAACCACCGGAACTATCAATAAACTTCGTGGTTTTGCACTTCCTAATCCTGATTCTATTTCTAAATAATCTTTTGAAATATTTTTTAAATAAGTTGTTTTTTTTTCAATAATACACGCACCCGGTAATCCTTCTCCCCATTTAAATTCTTTTGATGCTAAGCGTTTTTTTCCGGAAGCATAGTTTGAAACTTCTTTAATAAGTTTATTTCCGGAAGTATTATCAATCAAATAAAATGCAGCCTGAAAGGCTTCAATATATTTAACTAATTCATTTGTAACAGTTTGTGTTAACTCTTCAATTGTATTATTATGTTCCCTGAGAACAGCACCGAAATAGGCCAAACCTTCTGATGTTTTTGCTCTTTGTGCATCTTCTTTTTTTCTTTGATCTTCTTCTTTCTGCCTTTTCTCGATTTCTTCACTCAAATTAATCAAAGATTTTACAATTTTATCATTTTCGGGTAAATCCGGAGATTTTTTTACGGACTCTCCTTTTCTTAAGCTTTCCGTAAAATTAAAAATTAATTGAGAATATTGTTTCGTTTCTTCGAATTTTAAATCTTTTTCACGCAATATATTATTTAAATTTAAATCAGTAATATAACCGATTACGATAGCCAATAAAGCAGGGATAAACAAAAGAAATGCAACCGTATTATGTTCTGCAAAAAAAGCTGAAACGGATTCTGTATTAAGAAAAATATCAGCTGAATTTATTATTATTATAAACAGAACCGCAGTTATTATAATACCTGCAAAAAAACCTGTTAGTGTATATTTTAAGTTGAATTTTTGTTCTTTATTATCCACGGTAAGAAGATTTTATTTTAAAATGCTAATTTAAAAAAAAAAAATCAATTAAAAATAAAAAGGGCAATCGTTTTCGATTGCCCTTTTTATTTACTTACTCTTACTTTATTCAGATACAACTTCAAAAGATAAGTCAACTTTAACATCTCGATGTAATTTAATAACTGCATCGTATTTGCCTACTTCTTTAACTTCTTTTTGAACGATTGATATTTTCTTTCTGTCAATATTAAATCCTTTTTTATTGATGGCATCAGCAAGTTGAATATTAGTAACAGAACCGAATATTTTTCCTTTAGAGCTGGTTTTTGCACCGACTTTAATCTCTTTATTTTTTAGTTGTTCGGCTATTACTGTTGCATCTTTACGTAACTTTTCTTCTTTGTGAGCACGTTGTTTTAAATTTTCTTCTCTTACTTTTTTAGCTGATTTATCAGCTTTTATTGCAAGTCCTTTAGGAATAAGATAATTTATCGCATAACCTCTTTTAACTTCGGCGATATCATCTTTATATCCTAAATTATTTATATCTTCTTTTAAAATAATTTCCATTTCTGAACAATTTGAATTGTTAAATTTATTTCATTAAATCAGTTACATAGGGTAAAATTGCAAGATGTCTTGCTCTTTTTACGGCTTTTGAAACTTTTCTCTGGTATTTTAAAGATGTCCCTGTCAAACGTCTCGGCAATATTTTACCTTGTTCATTTAAGAATTGTCTTAAAAAACCGGCATCTTTATAATCAACATATTTAATTTTGTGTTTTTTAAAACGACAATATTTTGCTTTTTTTGTATCAACCGCTACCGGTGTTAAATATCTTACATTTTTATCAGCCATTTTTTTCTTTTTTTTTTAGTTAGAATTTTCTTTTTTCATTTTTTTCTTTTTATCTGAATATTCAACAGCATATTTATCCATTTTAAATGTTAAAAATCGGATAACTTTTTCATCTCTGCGAAATTCAGTTTCTAACTTTTCTATCAGAGCACCTTCGGCTTCAAACTCTATAAGGTTATAAAATCCTGTAGTTTTGTGTTTTATGGGATAAGCGAGTTTTCTTAATCCCCAGTTTTCTTCAGTTAAGATTTCGGCACCGCCTTCGGTGAGAATCTTTCTGAATTTTTGTACCGTTTCCTTTACCTGGTCATCAGATAAAACGGGAGTAACAATGAAAACGGTTTCGTACTGATTCATCATAATTCTTTTGTTTTTAATTTATTTGTTTTGTTAATTAAAATTAGCTCGCAAAAGTAAGCATTCTTTTTATAAATACAAATTTTTACCCTAATTAAAATTGAAATAATAAAAGCGCCGAGAAAACCCGACGCTTTTATTATTTCCTTAAATCCGCAAATCTAACATATAAAATGTTGATAGTTATCGTATCACTATTTCAATTTAAGTAAAACAGGTTTAAACCTAACAGGCTGTTTGCTGACACATTGATACGATGACTTGCGGATTTAAGATAATTTAAAATTAAATAAAAAACGCCGGTAAAAATACCGACGTTTTAATATTAAATAAAAAACTATGTTTTCCTAATAGTTTAATTATTTTACAATAACTTTTTGAATATACGAACCTTTATCATTTGAAAATTTCAAGAAATAAATACCTGCCGTATTTAATTCAATACTTGTGTTTCCGGTTAAAGTTTTTGTATTAAGAACTCTTCCCGTAATATCCGAAATTTCGAGCTTACATTTATTTTTAACATCTATATTAAAAATACCGTTTGAAGGGTTCGGATAAATACGAATTGAGTTTGCAAAAACATCTTTTATTCCGACATTCGTATCTATTGTTAAAGTTCCGCCGGTTACATCACTTGCAAATGTTGATGCAAATTGAGAATTCATACAATCAGCAACGAATCCGTGAGGATCTGCTTTAACCGTTAATTGTAAAACACTTTCATCGGCAATACTTGTATCAAACCAAACATGCAGAATTATATCTTTACTTGTTCCGTTATCAATAATTGCCGTTTCAGGGTCAACTGCAAAAATGAGATGATCGGTATCAAACTGAGGTTCTCCTGTAAAGACAATAGGATTGGTTGCATCACCGAAATCAAACCAACCGCCGGCAATTGCGTTACCTGATAAATCAACAGTATTATTCGGTCCCGTATAAATGGTTATTTGAGAAATTTTAGTCGGTAATCCGTCGGTTCCTTCATCAGTAACTTTAAATTTAAATGCTTCAATTGCATGTAAAGAATCGACTGCGAGAGCTCCGTTAATTGTTGCATCCGGAACTTGTGTGTCGGGTGCAACCACAACTGATGTTTGATCTGTTTCTACAGCATCTGCCGGTCCTCGCGGATTTATTTTATAATGCCCGTATGAATATGTAACAACACCGGTAATGCTGTACATACTGCCGCTTGTTAAACTAAACCCGCTTCCGTAATGATAATCAACGTCATCATCAAAACAAATAATATCTCCGTTACTGTTATGTCCGAAATATTCATAATGATTTTGTGAATCGAGACTGTCAATTACAATTCCGCAAACAGTAACTAATTGTCCTTCCCATTGTTCTGCTGTGGGGTCATCTTGAGTTGCATTATAATTTAAGTCCGATGAATTAATGTTTGCGGCAACTGCTGTATGTCCGGATTCAACAGCAATTAACATGGGATTAATTATTCTGGTTGCTCCGTAATTAAATTCCTTTTGACCTTCAACCGTAATACTGTCTCCTACTGCAACAAGTGCATCGAATGAAGAATTGTAAACCATTACACCCGACTTCGGATTATCGGAATCTTGTATCCAAACTTGGTTGTAATTATCGTTTGCCGTTACTACTCCGCTTAAAGTAACATTGTATCCTTGTCTTACGGTATCGGGAGCATTTGCCGTATTTGTATAAGCAACAGGCAATACGCCGGCATAGAATTGATAAGTCGCATTGTTATAAGCATCATTAATATTATCTCTTAAAACATTGATTGCAAAATTATTTTGTGCTTTAAGATAGACAATACTGTCATGTGTTGCATCAATAGTCGCATTAGTAAAATTAACCGTTGTTTGACTTATCGCAGTTAAAGTATAATCTGCAGGATTAACAGAACTTAAACCGCTTTCATAAAATACAACTAAAGAATCATTTGATACGGCATAAGCATTTATAATATTAACATCTTTACGGAAAGATAATGTCCAATTATGTTCATCTCCGGCTGTATCCCAATTTCCCCATCCTATATAATAATCAGTTCCTGCAACAACAGTAAAATCTAATGTTTCTTGAGTGCTGCAATTATCATCAGTTTCGTCAAAATTTGTTCCGCTGCAATTATCTGCTATAATTCGAAGATCTGTATCTATGGTTTGACCACAATCAGAAACAGTAATAGTTCCGTTTGCAGTTGCATGATATACATACCATTGGTCATAATCTCCGGAACCTCCTTGTGGATGAATTGCATGGTGAGTTCCGACATCTATTGCAACGGCATTGGCACAAGTTGCTCCTCCGCTGTCAGGAAGAATATTGAATGTATTGCTTACAACATTCGTAAAAGTTCCGTCACTTGCCGTAATTGTTTCATTATTTGAAGGTGTATCAAATGTTATATCACTGAAATCGGCAATACCGCTAACCGGATTAACCGGAGATGTAACCGCCATATTTCCTGTTCCGGTATATGTTAAAGACACCGGAGAAGAGTAATCTATGTCAATATTTCCGTTAACATCAGTTCCTGCTACTTGCGGTGCGGGTGTCATTGTCGTATTTATATTTACATCTGACGGTTGAGTTAAAAATGTAAATTGTGTAGCAACTACATCAACGGTGAAATTATTTCCGACTATATTGCCGCCTGTGAACGGATCTTCAAAACCTGAACCTGCAGCATCAGTTGTAAAACCATGAGATGCGGCATTTATTTGAAATTGCAGTATTCCGCCGTCGGGTGCATTATTATTGTCAATATAAATAAAAGCTTCTAACGAAACGGTACCTCCGTCAGGAATTGTAAGATTTACGGGTAAAAATGCTGTATTTGCAGTTACCGTCGGTTGTGCGGTAACAGGAACTGCCGCTCCGTTTGTTAAATCATAAACTCCGCCTCCTGCTAAGTTATTTTGAAAATCCAATGTATTATTCGGACCTGCAACAAAATAAACACCTGTTACATTTGTAGGTAAACCGTCGCCGCTTGCGGCATCGGTAATATCAAATCTGAATACGGGAACAGAGTCTGTTCCGATTGATGAAATGGTTCCGGCAACAAGTTGTGTACCCGGTGCGGTTACGGTTGAGGTTTGGTCGTTAGGAGCAGCAAGAACTTGTCCGTTATTTAATGCTCCAAGTGTAGCTGTAGCAGGAGCTTGCCAAGTAAAATCAGCATAATTAGTTCCTGTTCCTGAAAGTTGCAAAGATTCCCCGACTACCGTAGAACTTGATTCCGATACTCCTATATCAACAGATGTTAATCCTGATGCAGGTCCGTCGGTTGCACTAAATGAACCTTCATAGCTTAAGAATAATAACGGAGTTCCTTGATAACTCAATGACAAACCGTCAGGTGCCCCGTTTTGAATACCTGAAATAAGTAAAGAATAAAATGAAAAACTCCCTTCAGTTGCTCCGACAGTAAAATTATCTAAGGTCTGAGAAAAATAAGAAGTTCCGTTGCTGCCGTTATATAAATTTAACTGAAAATCTGTTAAGGCATAATTACCCGGATTTTCTATTACAATCTCAACGGCTTCATCTACATCAGTACCTGCATTATCATAATGGATTTCATTAATCCAAGCATTCGGTTGTGCATTAACCCCAAAAGCAAAAAGTGTCAACATTAAAAAAATAAATAATCTTTTCATAACAAATATATTTTAGTGAATAATAAATAAATCCAAAGCAGAATTTCAAAATTACAAAATAATTTTTGAAATAAACAAATTATTATGTTAATTCTTTTTTAAGAAATTGTGCGGTATAGCTGTTTTTGTTTTTAATTATTTCTTCGGGATTGCCTTCGGCAATAATGTAACCTCCTGATATACCGCCTTCTTTGCCGATGTCAATAATATAATCGGCAAATTTTATTACATCAAGATTATGTTCAATAACAATAACGGTATTACCTTTATCAACAAGACGGTTTAATACATTCAGCAGCATTTTTATATCTTCAAAATGCAAACCTGTTGTAGGTTCGTCAAAAATATACAAAGTTTTTCCGGTATCTCTTTTTGCCAGTTCGGTTGCTAATTTTATTCTTTGTGCTTCGCCGCCCGAAAGCGTAACAGAAGACTGTCCCAATGTAACATAGCCTAAACCTACGTCTTTCATTGCTTTTAATATTTTCTTTATTTTCGGAATTTTTTCAAAAAAGTCGTAAGCTGTATTTATGGTCATTTCCAGAACATCGCTGATTGATTTACCTTTGTATCGAACTTCTAATGTCTCTCTGTTATATCTTTTTCCCTTACAATCTTCGCAATGCACGTAAACATCGGGCAAAAAGTTCATTTCAATAGTGCGTAATCCGGCACCTTGGCAAGTTCCGCATCTTCCGCTTTTTACGTTAAACGAAAAACGACCGAGTTTATATCCTCTTATTTTCGATTCCGGAAGCATTGCAAACAGTTTTCTAATTTCATCAAAAACTTTAGTATAAGTAGCAGGATTACTTCGCGGAGTTCTTCCGATAGGTGATTGGTTTACTTCTGTTACCTTATCAATGTGTTTAATTCCGGAAATTGATTTATACGCTAAAGGATTTTTATTTGATCGATAAAAATGTTGACTCAAAATCGGATGCAGAGTATTATTAATTAAACTTGATTTTCCGCTTCCGGAAACACCTGTAATGCAAATAAACGTTCCTAAAGGAAATTTTACATTTATATTTTTTAAATTATTTCCGGATGCTCCTTTCAGAACAATAAATTTTCCGTTTCCTTGTCTGCGAGTTTCGGGAATTTCTATTTTTTCTTTTCCGGAAAGGTACTTTGCCGTAATAGTGTTACTTTTAATAATTTGCTCGGGAGTTCCGATTGCCGAAATTTCTCCTCCGTGTTTGCCGGCACCCGGTCCCATATCTACAATATAATCTGCCGAAAGCATCATTTCTTTGTCGTGTTCTACTACAATAACGGAATTGCCTGTATCTCGAAGTTGTAATAATGAATTTATAAGTTTTCGGTTATCACGCTGATGTAAGCCGATACTCGGTTCATCGAGAATATATAAAACATTTACGAGTTTTGAGCCTATTTGGGAAGCAAGTTTTATTCGCTTACTTTCGCCTCCGGAGAGTGTTTTTGAAGTTCTGTCCAAACTTAAATATCCTAAACCTACGTTTTCCAAAAATTTTATTCTTGTAAGAAGTTCTTTTAAAATTTCTTTTGCAATGATATTTTGTTTTCCTGATATTTTGTTTTGAACAGTTTTTAAAAAAGTATAAAGTTCCGATATATCAAGTTCAACAAGTTCATTGATACTTTTTTCCGCAAATTTAAACCACAAGGATTCTTTTTTAATCTTTTTCCTTCACAAACAGGACAAATTTCATCCGTAAAATAATTATTTGTAATTCTTTTGGATTCGGAACCGGAATATTTTGTATGTCTTTCTAAAAAATATAATATACCGTCATAATCTAATTCTATTTTTGATTTTATTCCCAAACTTGCATTATCAATAACAATTGATTCATTTGAACCGTATAAAATTTTGTCAAAGATATCTTTAGGTATTTTATTTACAGGTGTCTTTAAATCTAATCCGGAAGCTCTCAAGATAGCATCAATCTGTTTAAACAGTAGTGAGTTATCATCTTTTCCTATTGGTTTTATTGCCCCGTTTTTTATTGATAATGTTAAATCCGGTATAACTTTATCTAAATCTGTTTTGCTGATTGTTCCCAAACCTTTGCATTTAGGACAAGCTCCTTTAGGGGAATTGAAAGAAAACGAATTAGGTTCCGGAATATCGTACGATAAACCCGTAGAAGGACACATTAAATTTTTACTGAAATATCGGGTATTTTTTGTTTCGTATTCAGTAACTGTAATTACTCCTTTACCTTCTTTTAATCCGGTATTAACAGAATTTGTTATGCGTTCGGTATTTTTATCATTAATTATAAGTTTGTCAATAACAATCTCAATATTATGTATTTTGTATCTGTCCAATTTTAATCCGGGAGTTAATTCTGTGATTTTACCGTCAATTTGAGCTTGCAGATATCCTTTTTTTCTGATATTTACAAAAAGTTCTCGGTAATGCCCTTTACGACTTCGTATAACAGGAGCCTTAATAATAACTTTCTTATTTTTATATTGTTCTGAAATTATTTTAATAATTTGCTCGGTGGTATATTGCACCATTTTTTCTCCGGTATTGTAAGAATATGCAATTCCCGCTCGTGCAAAAAGTAATCTTAAAAAATCATAAATTTCGGTAACTGTTCCGACGGTAGAGCGAGGATTTTTATTGGTTGTTTTTTGTTCAATGGAAATAACGGGACTTAATCCTGTAATTTTATCGACATCGGGGCGTTCCAAATTTCCGAGAAACTGACGGGCATAAGCAGAAAAAGTTTCAATATATCGCCTTTGTCCTTCGGCATAAATGGTGTCAAAAGCCAAAGAAGATTTACCGCTGCCGCTTAATCCGGTAATTACAGTCAGTTTGTTACGCGGAATCTCGACATCAATATCTTTCAAATTATGAACCCTTGCTCCTTCGACTTTTATATATTTACCCATTCAACTATTACTGCTTTTTAAATAAATTTTGCAAAGATAAGAAATCGTATTGATTATTGTATCTTGTTTATTATTTCAATTTTTTTATTTCTTTTGTTTTATTGCATGATTTTTGCACACAGATAATCAATACGATTAAAATCAGAAGTTTCGGAAATTTCTTTTTGTTAAAAAAAAGATTTAATTTATTATTAAACAAAGAAATATGAATTATGTTAAACGTTCTTTGAAGATTCTACTTTATTCTTCAATGTATTTACTTTTTTCAGTCAATATGAATGCTCAAAAGGCAAAATCTGAAAAAAGTTTAATAAAATCATCAACTTTTTCGGCATTTAAATTCAGAAATATCGGACCTGCATATGCATCCGGTCGAATTGCCGATATTGAAGTTAATCCGAATAATCACAATCAGTTTTATGTTGCTGCTGCTGCCGGAAATGTTTGGAAAACTGATAATGCCGGGATTACGTTTTACCCGATATTTGATCATTACGGCTCCTATTCAATTGCGGATGTTGCTGTTGACCCCAATAATACAAATATTGTTTGGGTCGGAACCGGAGAATATAACAGTCAAAGAGCTATAGGATACGGAGACGGAATATATCTTTCAGAAGACGGAGGACAGTCATTTAAAAATGTCGGATTAAAAAAATCCGAACACATAGGCCGAATAATAATTGACCCGAGAAATTCCGATGTTTATGTGGCTGCACAAGGTCCTTTGTGGGGTGCCGGAGGTGAAAGAGGAATATTCAAAACTTCCGATATGGGACAAACGTGGGACACACTTCTTACTGTGAGTAAAAATACCGGTTTTAACGATATTGTATTTGATTCGCGGAATCCGGATATTTTATATGCTTCAAGTTATGAACGAAGAAGACGCGTTTATACCTTAATTGACGGCGGACCCGAATCCGCGATTTACAAATCTGCGGATGCGGGAAAAACCTGGAAAAAACTTTCAAGCGGTTTACCAAAAGGAAATGTCGGAAGAATCGGTTTGGCAATTTCTCCGGTTAATCCCGATTATATTTATGCTATTATTGAAGGAACAAACGGATCAGGCGGTTTTTTCAGATCAACAAACAGAGGTGCTTCCTGGAAAAAAATGAATTCATATGTTTCGTCAAGTCCGCAATACTATAACAGAATCTATTGTGATCCTAAAAACGAAAATAAAGTTTATTCAATGGATACATACTCACAATATTCAGTTGACGGAGGAAAAACTTGGACAAAATTAGGACTTTCAAATAAACATGTTGACGATCATGCACTGTGGATTGACCCGAATAACACCAAACATTTAATAATCGGTTGCGACGGCGGCTTATACAATACATTTGATGCAGGAAAAAATTGGAATCATGCCCCGAATTTGCCGATAACACAATTTTACAGAGTTGCTGTTGATAATGCAAAACCTTTTTATAATGTTGCTGGCGGAACACAAGATAATAACAGTACGGTAGGTCCGTCTCAAACAATTTGCAGAGACGGAATTTTGCAGGAAGATTGGAAAGTAACGCAAGGCGGCGACGGATTTTTTTCTGCAATAGATTATAAAGAACCGAATATTGTTTATGCCGAATCTCAATACGGAGGATTAGTAAGATATGATAAAAAAAGCGGTGAACGTGTTTATATACAGCCGCTTCCACCCAAGAATGAAGCATACAGATGGAACTGGAATGCTCCGCTGAAAATCAGCTCTTTTGATAACCAGCGACTTTATTTTGCGGCAAATAAATTATTTCGCAGCGATGACAGAGGAAACTCATGGAAAATTATCAGTCCGGATTTAACAAGACAATTGAACAGAAATGAAATGAAAATTTTGGGTAAGATTCAGCCCGTTGATGCTGTTGCTAAAAATGCTTCAACTTCCGTTTTCGGAAATATTACTGCTTTTGCAGAATCTCCCGTAAACGAAAATCTTTTATATGTCGGAACCGATGACGGTCTGATACAAATCACTGAAGACGGAGGTAAAACCTGGCGAAAATTGAGCAAATTCAGAGACGTTCCGGAAATGACTTATGTAAGTTGTATTTTTGCTTCGCAACATGATGAAAATATAGTTTATGTTGCATTTGACGGAAGGAAAGACAATAATTTAAAACCTTACATTCTTAAAAGTCAGGATAAAGGTAAAACTTGGTTTGAAATTGTAACAAATTTACCCGAAAGAGGTACGGTTTATTCTATAACAGAAGACCCGATTGAAAAACAACTTCTTTTTGCCGGAACGGAATTCGGTTTATATTTTTCAAATAACGGAGGCGGAAAATGGATAAAATTAAGTTCAGGGTTACCTACAATTGCCGTAAGAGACATAAAAATTCAAAAAAGAGAAGATGATTTGGTTACAGCAACTTTCGGCAGAGGATTTTATATTTGGGATGATTTTTCTCTGTTAAGGAAAATAACAGATAAAATCTTAAAAAAAGATAATATTTTATTTCCTGTTAAAGATGCTTTCATATATTCTGAAACCTCAAAAAAATACGGACAGGGAGCAACCGTATATGCAGGAAAAAATCCTGAATACGGAGCAACTTTTACTTATTATATCAAAGACAAAATAAAAACAAAAAAAGACTATCGTTTGGAAGCCGAGGCAAAAGCAAAGAAAAACGGACAAGAAATTTCATTTCCCTCATTTGATATTTTAAGAGAAGAAGCGGATGAAATACCGCCGTATTTAATGTTTACCGTAAAAAATGACAGCGGTGAAGTTGTCAGAAGAATAAAGCGTTCGGCACAACCAGGATTGCATAGATTTAACTGGGGATTAAGACGATTTAATATGTATCCTGTTACTGACGGTAATTCTCCGATGCATAATAAGCAAACAGGCGGTATTCCCGTTCCCCCGGGAAAATATACTGTTTCAATGGCAAAAATTGTTAACGGTATTGAAACTAAAATAGGTAAAGAACAAAGTTTTTCTTTGAAATCTCTCGGTAATTTAAGTTTACCGGCTAAGAATCCTGTTGTTTTAGAGAATTTCAAAAAAGAAGCTGCTGAAGTTTACGGTATAACTGTCGGTTTAACAAAATGGAACGAAAACATGAGCAAAAATATTAAAGCTCTAAAAACAGCATTAATAAACGGTGCAGGTTCGACACAGGAAGACTTGATGCGTGCGGATGATATGATTTCTGCATTACGTGATATGCATACTGTTTTAAACGGTGATAAAATTATTGACAAACTTCATGAAAGTCAGCCGCCTAATCTGAATTGGAGAATTTCTGCCGTAGTATACGGTGCTTATCACGGTTCCGATGCTACTCAAACGCTGAAAGATAACTTGCAAATCGTAAAAGAAGGTGTAACGGAACTTATTAAACAAGCAAAAGGACTGGAACAAAAATTAAATCTCCTTGAAAACCGTGCCAATAAAGCAGGCAGCCCGTGGTCTCCCGGAAGAATTCCTGATTTTAAATAAAAAGTTTAAAATTTTTTGTAACTTTGAGGACGGCTTATTTAGTCGTCCTTTTTCTAACTAAAAACTACCGAAATGAAAAAAACAACATTTTTAATGCTTTTAAGCATTCTGCTTTTGAATTTTATTTCCTGTAAAAGAAATGAAATTCCGGAAGGAATTAACTTTAAACAAGAAATGCGAAATTTTGTGCAAGGTATCAGCTCATATGCTAAAAACAGTAATCAGAATTTTATTATTATTCCGCAAAACGGAAACGAACTTGCTACAGAAAACGGCGATAAAAACGGCAGTCCGGCAACTGCATATCTGAACGCAATCGACGGGCAAGGGCAGGAAGACTTATATTACGGATATGACAGCGATGACAGAGCAACTTCCGAGAATGATAAAAATTACCTTAAAACTTTTCTCGATATTGAAGAAAATAACGGTGTGGAAGTAATGGTAACCGATTATTGCTCAACGCACTCGAAGATGGACGATTCTTATGTTAAAAATAGTACAAACGGATATATTTCTTTTGCTGCACCCGAAAGAGACTTAAATGTGATACCGAATTATCCGGCAACACCTTATAATGTTAATTCCGATGATATTAATACACTTTCCGATGCAAAAAATTTTCTGTATCTTATAAATACCGAAAAATTTTCGACAAAACAAGATTTTATTAACGCAATTTCGCAAACAAACTACGATTTGGTTTTAATCGATTTGTTCTTTAATGATAATGATGCTTTAGACCAAAGCGACATAAACGCTTTAAAAACAAAGCAAAACGGCGGCAAACGATTGGTAATTTGTTATATGAGTATTGGCGAAGCAGAAGATTATCGATATTATTGGCAATCGGAATGGGATAAAGACAAACCCGAATGGCTCGACAAAGAAAATCCGAACTGGAAAGGAAACTACAAAGTTTGGTATTGGGAAAAAGAATGGCAGGATATTATTTTCGGCAATGATAATTCATATCTGAAAAAAATACTTGATGCCGGATTCGACGGTGTTTATTTGGATATTATCGATGCTTTTGAATATTATGAAGACTAAATTTTCAATTTAAGAGGCTGTCTGAAAAGTATCCTAACGTGTCATTCTGAATTTATTTCAGAATCTTACTGTGTTGATTTTTAACTGCTTGTGCAGATACTAAACCGAGTTCAGTATGAGAAAACAGACTTTTTAGACAGCCTCATAAATAAGCTGTTACAACTTAACAAATTTTAAAGTCTGTGATTTATTATTTGAAATAATACGAATAAAATATGTTCCGGATTTTACTTCAGAGATATTAACTTCATTCTTGTCATTAAAATTATCTTGTGATTTAATAATTTTGCCGGAAATATCATATATATCAATTTTTTTAAGAATATCTGTTGACTTAATCCGCAATGTGTTTACGACAGGATTAGGATAAATTTCAATATTATTTTTATTAATATCATCAATTCCCGTTCCTTCCCAGCCGGCAAGTCTGCACCAAAGCCACCAAGCTGCATAAGCCTTTAAGTTTCCGTTAAGTGCTTGTGTATGAGCAGGTGAGCAATCATACCAATCAACACCTTCGGTATGTGAATTTTGCCATTCTGTTGCCCAATTGCCGAGAAGGTTACCGCCTGCGGTATCATAGTAATCGCAATTATCATTTGTAAATTCAAAAAAAGTTCCGTCAGGATTGTATCTTTCAATATCATAAAAATCATACAAAATTTTACCGTTTGCAATACAATAATCTCTTATTTGTTGATTACTCGCTTTTACGGTTGCATCATTCCAAATATCAGAATGTCCTGTCATATATACAAATTTTACATTTGGATACTGTTGTTCCAACTCATTCATTTTATCCAAATATATTTGAATACCTTCCGTTGTATTATCCGAAACACCGCCGCACCACGACCAAATAACGACATTTACGTCACTATTGTTTGAATTATTCAAATACGGTCTTGTATTTTGAGCCCACGTTGTATCACCGTTGTGTCCCAAATCGCCGGAAGCAAAATAATCGTCAATATCCAAAGCTCCGCCGGTTCCGCCTTCATTCCATTCGTATATATCACCTTTGTAACCGTTCAAATTTGTTTGCCCGACTAATGCAGACATTCCCGTAATTAATTGACTTCCGTGTGATGTATGCCCGTATGCAATATGCAAATTTTGTTTTGCCCGGTTTATTGCCGTTTCCGGAATCGGAGCAAGTTCAGCACAAGTATGGTCAATAATTATTGCTTGGGAAAATATATTTCCCGAACTCAGCATAAAAATAATACTTAATAATAGTAAATTTTTTTTCATGGTGTTTTTATTTAAATAGTTTACGTTATTTAAGACTTAAAATATTAAATAAAGGTTGCATTAGCAGAATAATATTATTGAATTATAATTTTATTCTGCTGAAATCTGTATTTTTTGTACATTTTAAAAATTTCTTAAGAAATATTTTATGAGAAAATTTGTTATAATAAAATAGTTTTGTTGTAAAAGTATAAGCGAGGAGTGATTTTTTATACCTGATTTTTAAAATTTTTAATAGTTTTACAGTATAACAATGAATTTAAATATAGGATTGTATTTTGAATTCATATTATTTTATAAATTTGTGTTTTGAGATGCTAAATAAATAAAATGAATTTAAAAGCAGACAGAAAATATCGACAAGTTTTTTTGGTTGTCATTTTTTTCTTTTTTACGGAAGGAATTTATGCACAATTTTATAACGGACATCAAATGACATTCGGGAAAAATCGTGTTCAATACAGAAACCGATATTGGCGATATCATCGTTTTGACAGATTTGATGTTTATTTTTATAAAAACGGAGATAGTTTAAGTCGAAAAGTTGCCCGAATTGCAAAGAAAGAAATTACTGAAATTGAAAACTTTTTCGGATACGGACTTCAGAAACGCTTAATTTTTCTGTGCTATAAAAATTTATCTTCTTTCAGGGAAAGCAATGTGGGCTACGATACAGGAAATGAAAACTCAAATATCGGAGGAACAACACAAATAATTGATAATAAGATTTTTATATATTATGACGGGTCGTTCGAAGGACTTGAAAAGCAAATAACGGCAGGTATTACAAAAGTATTGATAAATGATATGCTTTACAGCGGAAGTTACGGTAAAAGATTTGCAAATTCTACTTTAATAGAATTGCCCGATTGGTATGAAAAAGGATTAATCAGTTATTTAAGTGAAGAGTGGAGCTTTAAAATTGAGAATCGAATAAAAGACGGTTTTCAAAGTAAAAAATTTAAAAAAATTAATCATCTTACCGGCGAAGATGCCGTGTATGCCGGTCATTCATTTTGGTATTTTATTGGTGAAACATACGGAAAAGATGTAATTCCGAATATCCTGTATATGACACGTATAAATAAAAGTACCGACAGCGGATTTAAATTTGTTCTCGGGCTTTCGGTAAAAGAATTATCACCGCTGTGGAAAGATTTTTATAAAAAACGTTTCAATGAACAGATAAACAAACAAAATTTACCGGATAAGAAATTTAAAGTGCTTAAAGCTAAAAGAAATCGATTATTTCAAAATGCAAAAATAAGTCCTGACGGCAGATATATTGCATATGTGAGTAATGAGTCGGGGAAATATCGAGTACGTATTTATGATAAAAAGACAAAAAAAGTAAAAACTATTCGTAAAAAAGGACATGCTTTGGATCAAATTCCGGATTATTCATTTCCGGTGCTTGCATGGCATCCGTCAGGAAAAATATTAACTTTTTTTACGGAGGAACAAGGTTATTTAAAAATGTATTTATATCATACAGACAACGGAAAACTGCAACGCCGGAATATATTGTTTTTTGATAAAATTTTATCGGCATCGTATTCGGCAGACGGATTTTTATTAGCAGTTTCGGCAGTGATTGACGGACAAACGGATATTTTTATTTACAATGTTGCTGCAGGTAATTTTGACAGAGTTACCGATGATGCTGCCGATGATTTTAATCCTTCGTTTATTAATAATTCATCAGAAATTATTTTTGCTTCTGACAGGAACCAAACTGAGGCAGGGAAAAACGAAAAAGATTTATTTATTTACAACTTAAAAACCGGAAAAATTTCACAACTTACTAAAACACCTTATTTTGATGAAGATTTACCTGTTGAATTAGGGAAAAATAAGTATATGAGTTTAACAGATAAAACCGGTATCATAAACAGGCAAATTATCAGTTACGACAGTACTGTGAGCTATGTTGACACAACAGTTCATTACAGATATTTTACGGATGATTATTTAGTTTCTGATTATTCGAGAAATATTAATGAATATGATGTGAATAAAGAAAATAAATCTTTAGCTGAAATTATTTTTCATAATAATCGCTATTCAATTTATAATGAGGAATTGAAGAACCGTAAAATCAGAAATTATAAAAGAACAGTTTTCAGAAAAATATTAACTTCTGAAATTAGATATGCCGACAGTATGCAACATGTTGCAGAACAGGAAGAAACAATTCAAAAAAGAAGAATTGACAGCTTAAGAAAACATCCCCCTTTAAATTTATTACAACCGGACAGTATTCCTGTTGATGTGAATAACTATATTTTTGAAACAGAAAGACATATAAAATATTACCAAATTCATCCGATTATTGATACATTGACGGAGAAAAAAGATACTTCGGGTTTTTTACCGACCTTTAATTATTTAACAAATTTTTATACAAATCATTTAACACAGCAAGTTGATTTCGGATTTTTAAACAATTCATATCAAACATTTACCGGAGGAGCTTATTATTTTAATCCGGGAATGAATATTTTTACAAAATTAGGAATTTACGATTTGTTTGAAGATTACAGAATTACAGGAGGGTTCAGGCTGGGGGCGAATTTAAACAGTTTTGAATACTTATTCAGTTTGGAGAATTTAAAGCATCGTGTTGATAAAGAATATGTATTTCACAGGCAAACATACACAGGACAATACGGAGATGACAGCACCGGATATTATTTCTATGCAAAAATTATTTC
>JAJRUH010000035.1 GCA_024277895.1 Bacteroidota bacterium
AGCTACGAGCAAGCAGATGGATTTGGAAAATTTATATAAGTGGGCGCAACTTAAAGGGATTACAGTAATTGGAACAGGTGATTTTACGCATCCGAGATGGTTTGCGGAATTACAGGAAAAATTAGAGCCTGCCGAGGAAGGGTTATTTAGATTGAAAAAAGAATTTACTAAAGAAATTGAGCATGAAGTGCCTTTGTCATGTAAATCCGATGTGCGATTTTTATTGTCGGTTGAAATTAGTAGCATTTATAAAAAAGGGGAGAAAACCCGAAAGATTCATAATATTGTTTTTGCTCCTTCGCTTGCTAAAGTGGCACAACTTAATAAAGAGCTTGATAAAATCGGGAATTTAAAAGCGGATGGCAGGCCGATTTTAGGTCTTGATAGTAAAAAGCTTTTAGAAATTTGTCTGAAAATTTCCGATGAGTGCTATTTAATTCCGGCTCATGCCTGGACACCTCATTTTGCAGTTTTTGGATCAAATTCCGGATTCGATTCTTTGGAAGAATGCTTTGAAGAATTAACTCCTCATATTTTTGCGATTGAAACGGGACTATCTTCGGATCCTCCCATGAACTGGAGGCTTTCCGCACTTGATAATATTACTTTAATTTCAAATTCGGATGCGCATTCGCCTTCAAAATTGGCGCGCGAGGCCAATCTTTTGGATTGTGAACTTTCTTATAAAGAGATTTTTGACGCAATTAAAACGGGAGATAAAAAAAAGTTTTTGGGGACTATCGAGTTTTTCCCCGAGGAGGGGAAATATCATTATGACGGTCATAGATTATGTGAATATGTTGCGGATCCCAAAGAAACAATTGCAAATAATTATTTATGCCCCAAATGCGGAAAGAAAGTAACTGTCGGAGTAATGCATCGGGTTGAAATTTTGGCTGATCGTGATAAAGGCGGAGATCACTTAAGGGCTTTTCCGTTTAAAAGAATAATTCCGCTTCAAGAAATAATTGCAGAAGTTTTTTCGATGGGTGTTACATCAAAAAAAGTTGTTAATGAATATACAAATATGCTTTCCGGGCTTGGGAACGAACTTTTTATCTTACTTGAAGCCAAAGAAGATGATATAAAAAAGATGGCAGATTCATTAATTGCGAAAGCTGTTATTATGGTGAGAAATGAAGAGGTTCAACTGGATCCGGGGTATGATGGTGAGTATGGGAAAATAAAAATATTTTCTGAAGAACAAAGAAAAAGAAACGATTCGCAAATGGAATTATTTTAAAATTTGATTATGCAAACAGCGGAAAAAATTAATTTAACGTCATTAAACAATGAACAACGGAAAGCGGTTGAATATACTTGCGGCCCTCTTTTAATCGCGGCAGGACCCGGTAGCGGAAAGACTCGAACAATTGTATATCGAACTTTATATATGATTAACGAAAAAGGAGTCGATGCTGAAGAAATTTTATTAATCACTTTTACAAAAAAAGCTGCAAATGAAATGCGTGAAAGAGTTGCATCCCATATAAAAAACGGGGGGATTCCATTTATTGGTACATTCCACTTATTATGTCTGGAAATTTTGCGCAAATACGGGTTTAAAATTTCAATTAACAGGAATTTTAATATTTATGATCCGGCGGATCAGCTCGATTTGATGCAAAATTTGATTAAAGATGCAAAAAAGAAATCACTGAAAGATATACTGAATCGAATTTAATATCTTAAAAACAATCTTATCTTGCCTTCCGAGGCACCACATGAACTCCAAGAGTCGTACAGGCAATATCAGGCTGCGCTTAAAGAAAAGAACGCGCTCGATTTTGATGATCTTTTAATTAAAACAGTTCACCTTTTAAAAAAACATCCGGAAATTTTGGATAGATTGCCGTGGAAATATATTTCGGTTGATGAATATCAGGATACGAATCGGGTTCAGTACGAAATTATAAAATTATTAAGTAAAAGAAATAATAATATTTGTATTATCGGAGATGCGGACCAAGCAATCTATGCGTTTAGGGGAGCAAATATTCAGAATTTTTTAAATGTTGGGGATGATTTTCCGAATGTGAAAATTTTACAGCTGAAAAATAATTATCGTTCAACTCCCGAAATTATAAAAAGCGCACGATCGATTATCCAAAAAAATGAAGATCGTATGCAAGTGGAAATTGAAAGCGTTCGCGATAAAGGCGGGGCGCTTACAATTTGTGAAACGACCGACGAAAAAACCGAAGCAGAATTTATAGTTAGAACAATTGAGGCTTATATGGGCGGAACAAACCGTTATGAAATAGAAGCGAATAACGTTGACGATAAAACGGACGGATATATATTTTCTGATTTTGCTGTTTTATATAGAACACATTTACAAGGTAAAATTTTGGAAGAAACGTTTCTGAAATCCGGCATTCCATATCAAATTGTTGGTGCGGTTCCTTTTTATGACAGGTCTGAAATTAAGGATATGCTTGCTTATACTCGTGCGATTTATGATCCAAATGATCACGAAGCACTACTTAGAATCATTAATAAGCCGACGCGCGGAATAGGGAAGACAACTATCGAAAAAATAGAAAAATACTCTTTGAATGAAGGTATTCCTTTTTATAAAGCATGTGAAGAATTAGATGTTTTGCCGATTCAGGATGAACAGAAAAATTCATTGGCGGAATTTATTAAACTTTTCGAATCATTCCGTCTAAAAAGTACTGAAATTTCTGTTTCAAATTTACTTAAAGAAATTTTTAATATAACAGGATTTAAAGATTTATATAAAGATAAAAAGCGTCAAGATAATATTTTTCAATTAATTGGATTTGCAGTTCAATTTAATGAACTTTCTCCTCGTGAGGGGATGAAAAAGTTCATTGAGGAAACCGCCTTTATGACTGATAAAGATATCTACGATGATGATAAAGATACTGTTACTCTTTTAACTCTTCACGCTTCGAAAGGTTTGGAATTCCCTGTAGTTTTTATTGCCGGAGTTGAAGAAGATTTAATTCCATATAAACATGGAGAAGGGGAAATTCAGGAAAGTGAAGAAAGGAGACTTTTTTACGTTGGGATGACGCGTGCAAAAGAAAAACTTTATTTATTACACACAAAAAAAAGACTTTATTTTGGAGAAAAATTAAAAGTAAAGTCTTCGCGATTTTTAAAAGATATTCCGAAAGAGTTTATAGAAAATCAAATTCATGAACGCAAAAAACGGCGTATTAAAAAATCGGATATGGATAATTCTCAAATGGCGCTTTGGTAAGCCGGCTGAAATTTTAATCCTTCGTATCTTACAATTTCAAGTTGTTTTTGTTCACCAAGAATTTGTTTTGAAAGTGGATCGTTATAGTCGCTATCGTAAATAACTTTTATAATCCCCGCGTTGATAATCATCTTTGTACAAATTGTGCATGGATGAGTATTACAATAAAGAGTTCCTCCTTCAATGTTTATGCCGAATTTGGCAGCCTGGGTAATCGCATTTTGTTCAGCATGGGTTCCTCTGCAAATTTCATGACGTTGCCCCGATGGAATATTCATTTTTTCACGCAAACAACCGCCAAGTTCTTTGCAATGTTTTAATCCTTTTGGCGCACCATTGTACCCCGCGGTAAGTTGCTGACTGTCTTTAGCAATTACAGCACCGACTTTTCTTCTTAAACAGGTTGATCTTTCAGCCCACTGATAAGCAATCCCCATAAACACTTCATCAAAAGCAGGGCGCTCTTCTCCTCTTAGAAGTCCAAGAAAATGGTTCAATTTTGCTTCCATTTCTTTAAGTGTTCCTTCGTTTACAATTAAATAGTTTGCCATATCAATACATTTCTCCACTTGTTGACCGTCATCCGGCTGTCCCTTTCCTTTTTCAATATTAAGTTTAGCTAAAATGTCTTCTTCGCTTAAGCTGTCGCCATCACGTTTTCGTGAAAGAATTCGTTCAACAATTATCGAAGGGCGAGCAGTTACCCCAAGTAAGTTGAATTTCGGAAGATTTGAAAGCTCTTTTGCTTCATAAGGATTTCTAATCCCATCGATTACCCAGTTTTTCTTCGGCTTGGCACTTATTTTTTCAACAATTTTACGCGCAAAGTAAGTTCCCCCATATTTATTTCTAAGGTCATTCCCGATTTTTTGCAAATTTTCACGAGTATGTTCCAGCCCTTTTTTTGTAGCCTCTTCCCGGACAATGTCAGATAGAGAACAATACCTGAAATTTTGTTTTTTAAGTAAATTGGCAAGTTCGCCTTTACCGGTAGCCATAAACCCTGTAAGTCCTATATGCATAAAAATAAGATTATTTTATTGTTTTAAGTCTAATATTATTTCCGCTTATAAATCAAGTTTTCTGTAAAGCACGTTTATCCAAATAAAAAAGAAGAAAAAATGCGCATAGTGTTGTGATCCCCGAAATAAACAAAGGAAGATAATAGCCGTAAGTGTCTCCAAGTGGTCCAAAAATAAACGCGGCCACAGATGCTCCGAGAATTTGAGTAAACGTTATCATACTTGCATTCCCCCCAATTCGTTCAATATTAAAAATACGAACAATTCCGTAAAAAATACTGAAAATCATGG
>JAJRUH010000036.1 GCA_024277895.1 Bacteroidota bacterium
AAAATAGTATCGAGAATTTTCGCAATAGTTCTAAGGGGAACGCCTTATGTAAATACTGTAAAATATATTGCTTGAAAAAATTGTTAATAACTTTTACAAAATTTGCTTGTTTTAATCATAGAATACTGAAAAGCTTACAGGTGCATTAGATTTCAAGTTTATCGTTTGAGGTCGTATATAAATACTGTGAAATAAGAGAAATTTGAAAGATGGTGGCCTGTGGGCAGCCTAAAATATTTTACACAAGTGCAAGGAAATAGGGTGAAATGAATTAAAAACTTTGTACTTGTATATGTAAATAACCACATAAATAACTGAAACACAAATATATTGGTATTTTTCAGCAAGCCCTAAATAATATTAATTGTTGTAAAACTAACGAATCTTTGACGAGAGTTATGTTTCAGGTTGTGCTTGTTGAGTGCAGTATTAACAATATTTAACGTTTTCTCCGAAAAAAATCAGCGAAACATTTGTACCCAATAGCTTCCGGAATTTCCGATACCGATTTTTTGGTGAAATCCCATTATGTTTTTACAATGTCCCTCGCTGTCGAGCCATTGTTGCAATACCGTTTTTGTGTTTTTTGTTGAATTTTCGGCAAGATTTTCGGCATTAGCAGAACAACCCTCTTTTTTTGCTCTTTCCCAAGGTGAACTGCCGTCTTTCCCTGTATGTGAGAAGAAGTCTTCTTTCTGCATATATTCTGCATATTTTCTTGCGGTTCTGCAAAGGCAATTATCCAAAACTAATGCCGGTTTAGGGTCGATTAATAATCCGCCGCAGGCACACCCTGTCGCACGAGTGTTATTAATTTCAAAAAGCATTTTTATTTGATAATATTTTTTTTGAAATCGCATTGCTTGTTTTTCAAATTCTGCATCTTGTTTAAATTTTTTAGGAAATAAAACTAAAATCGTACTTGCAGTTTCTAAATCGCAGGAAGTGTCGTTGTATAATAAATTTAAGTCATTTAAAAATTCAGTTTTTGCATTTTCGCCGAAATATTTTTTCGAATTATTAAATACTTCACCTAATTTTTTATGTAATTCTTTTTCCTTTAAAATTTTATCATTCTGCAATGCGGCATAAGAATTAAAATTGAAAAGTTTAGCAAATTTATAGACGTATAAATTGTTTTCGGGATAAATTTTTCTAAGATATAACAGAATTTTTTTTGCCTCTATAATTTTTCCTTGTATATAAAAACTACTCGCTTCATTTTCGGCAAATCTTACCACTTTATCTATTCGATATCTGTTTTCGGAATGAAAATAATCGGAAGGATGTGCAGCAGAGTATTTTACAATTGTTTTAATACCTTTTAATGCTTGTGAAATCGGATTGGAGTATTGCTCTCTGAGTTTCTTGTCATTATACAACTCAATTATTGACAAACTTTTATAAAGACTTGAATTTAATATATCCGTGCCTTTGCTGATATTTCTGTTACTAAGATTAATACACTTATTGTAATTTTCCGATTCATACAATTTTTGAACTTTGCTTTGTGCCTTTATATATATCGGAGAAAGAAACAGAAACAAACACATATAGCCGATAGTGAAAAATGATTTATTGGTGCACATAGGTTTTGAGTTTATGAATTATGTGTTTAAAATTAAACTATTTTAAGGATAAGACAATCAAAAATTTTGTAAACTTACTTTTATTTGATGAAATTCAATTTTTATTAATAAAAACTTTATTCTATAATATGTATGATATCAGTACCTTATGTATAATATTTGAGGCTGATGAATAAGTTTTTTAAAAAATATTTGCACGGTAAAAAAAATACTCTTTTATTTGCGAGTGAATACTAACTAACAAAATATGTTATCCGAAAGACAAGAACAAATAATAGACGAATCAATAAAACTAATTGCCGAAAAAGGAATACAGGGATTTACGATAAAAAACTTATCAAAAGCAATCGGTATTTCGGAGCCGGCAGTTTATCGTCATTTTAAAAGTAAAACTCAAATATTACTGACAATTTTAGACACTTTTGAAGATATAGCTGAAATGCTTTCGGGTTTAATTGACAATAATAAATTATCGGCTGTTCAAAAAATTTCTTTTATGTTTAACAAAATGGTTGTAAAATTTACGGAAACACCCTCACTTGTTTCTGTAATTTTTTCGGAAGAGATTTTTAAAAACGAGGAAGTTCTGAAGAGAAAAATTATAAAAATTCTGAATAAAAACGAAGGAACTCTTGAAGCTATTATCAGAAAAGGGCAACAAGAAAATAAAATCAGGACTGATTCCGATGAGAAAACATTGGCACTAATGGTAATGGGTTCTCTCAGACTTCTTGTAAAAAGGTGGGATTTGAACGGACATAAATTTAATCTGGTAAAAGAAGGAAAACTATTGCTTAATTCGATTGAAGCAATTCTTTCCGTATAAAATTATAACTGATTTAAGTTCAGTTTTTTTATTGAAAATTAAAATAGTGAATATTAACTAACAAAAATGAATAATAATGAGTAAACTACTGACAAGATTTTTGAAATCACCTTGGGTGATAATAGGAGTAACACTAATTGTTACGGTGATGTTTTTCTTTGTAATGAAAGACAATTCAAGAATGGAAACAAATTTAGACAAATATATGCCTGAATCAAATCCTGCTTTTATATACAGTGATAAAGCCGAAGCAATTTTTGGTATTAAAGACGGAATAATCGTTGCCGTGGAGAATCAAGACGGTATATTTAATGCCGAAACTCTTGATACTTTAAAACAGTTGACAAAAGCGCTTCAAAAAATGAAGCAAATAAACAAAGATGATGTAACTTCTTTGTACACTGCCGATAATATTGTAGGTACGGATGACGGATTGGATGTTAAGCGTTTTTATAAAAGAGTGCCTAAATCAAAAGAAAAATTAGATGCTTTAAGAAAAAATGTACTCAGTAATGAAATGGTTTACGGACGAATGGTTTCTAAAAATGAAAAAGTAGCTATTATAATTGCAGAAATCGGTAAAGATGTTTTTTCACAAAAATTTTATTATGAAATACTCAACTTAACAAAAAAGTATCAAACCGATAAAATTAAAATTCATGTGGCAGGAAGACCCATTGTAGAAGGTGAAATGGCTCTTCTCGGTCCTAAAGATATGAAAAAAATGGTGCCGATTGTAATTTTGGTAATTGCAGTGGTTTTATTTCTGATTTTAAGAAGCTTTAAAAGTACACTTTTAACTCTCGGCGTTGTATTCTTCAGTACCATTTGGGCATTCGGATTAATGGCATTGTTGAAAATCCCGATTTATGCCGTATCGACAATGATTCCCGTGATGCTGATAGCAATCGGTGTGGCTTATTCGGTACATTTATATAACCATTTACAGCTGTTTATAAATGAAAATCCTGAAGTAACAAAAAAAGAAGCAGTTGTTGATATGATTAAAGCTATGTGGAGCCCGGTTATGATGGCCGCAGTTACAACAGCAGTAGGATTCATTTCATTATTGACATCGCAGGTTTATCCTATTAAATATTTCGGATTATTTACGGCATTCGGAGTAGCTGTAGCATGGATTCTGTCCGTAACGTTTATTCCTGCCGGAATAATGGTTTTCGGTTTACCGAAAAGAAGAGAAATTAAAGATAAAAATGATGAAAATTCTTTTTTATACAAAATAGCCGCAAAAGTTCTAAAGCGAAAAAGTTTAACAATTATCATTACTTCCGTTATAGTTGTTCTTTCCGTTATCGGAATGCAAAAAATATGGATAAATTCAAGTTTCTTGGATAAGTTTGAGAAAGACAGCGATATTGTTATGACCGATAAGTTTATTAACGAAAATTTCGGCGGAACAACAATGCTTAACCTGATTTTAGATGCGGGTGAAAATCCGGATGCATTTAAAAATCCGAAACTTTTGAGTTTAACGGACGAAATGCAAAAAAAAGTCGTAAAAGATTTAAAAGTTGTCGGAAATTCTTTCTCATTAGCAGACTTTATTGACCGAATGAATAAAGTAATGAATGCCGATAAAGAAGCGTTCAATAAAATTCCGAACAGCAAAGATATGATTGCCCAATATCTGCTGCTGTATGAAATGTCCGGAGACCCCGAAAATTTAAACAAAGTTGTTAATTACGATTATACAAAACTCAATGTAACATTTCAATTAAAGAGTGATAATTCAAAAGCAATTAATTCAGCTTTGGATATATTGAAAACTTATAAAGATGATTTTAAAAAATACGGTGTTACAATGAATTATGCCGGAAGCGGTTATAAAGGACTTGTTTTTACGGATTTAATACTTGAAGGTCAAGTTATGAGCTTGATACTTTCACTCTTTATCGTAATTATACTCTTGGCATTAATGTTCAAAAGTTTTAAAGCCGGTTTGCTCGGTTCTGTACCTATTGTTATAACGGCATTAATCAGTTTCGGCGTTATGGGCTTCTTAAATATTCCGTTGAATACTACAACTGCTTTACTTTCAAGTATAGCAATAGGTATCGGAATAGATTATGCCGTGCATTTTATCGAACAATATAAAAACTTTGCAAAAGAAACAAACCGCAATATGTTGCTTACGGCTAAAAAAACAATGGCAAATTCGGGAAGAGCAATTATTTACAATGCCGTTGTAGTAATTGCAGGTTTCTTAGTGTTGTTATTTTCGGTATTCCCGCCGAACAGAGAACTCGGAGCATTAGTATCTCTTAATATGTTTACGAGTTTTGCCGGAACGCTTACAATTTTACTTGTACTGTTAAGTATTACAAAAATGTATTCCAAAAAAAATAAAAAATAAGCCCTGATTGGTTTCAGAAAGCCCCTGAACTTTGCAATAAAGTAAGGGGGCTTAAAATAAAAAAGAATATTAATCAAATAAATTATAAAAAAATGAAAAGTTTAAAAATCACAACAGTTTTAATCATTTTAACAATGATTGGCGGATTTAATGTATCTGCTCAAAAATTAACAGGAAAACAAATTATTGAAAAAGTTTACAATCGACCGACCGGAGACGATCAAAGTTCAAATTTAACAATGACTTTGATAAACTCGCAAGGAAAACAAAGAATCCGTAAACTTACTCAGTATCTAAATGATAACGGTACAGTTGAAAAGAAAATTATGTTTTTTACGGCTCCTGCCGACGTAAAAGGAACCTCTTTTATGAATTGGAGTTATTCAAACGGAAAACCGGACGATCAATGGATTTATCTGCCTGCTTTGAAAAAAATTAAAAGAATTTCAAGCGACAGCAAAGGCGATTATTTTATGGGTTCTGATTTTACTTACGATGATTTAGGAGACCGTCATCCCGACCAAGATACTCATAAATTATTAAGAGAAGAAACCGTTAACGGTGTAAAATGTTACGTTGTGCAAAGCATACCAAAAGACAAAGATTATATGTATTCAAAAACAATTACATGGATAAATAAAGCAACTTTTGTCGGTGTTAAAAAAGAATTTTATGATGAAGACGGTGATTTGTTGAAAATTATGCACGTTAACAGTTCAAAAAATATTTCGGGAATAATTGTGGTTACTAAAATTACGATGCAAAACAAACAAAAAAACCACAAAACAATTATGTCTTTGAGTAATGTGAAAATTAATTCAGGCATTCCGGATTCTAAATTTACCGAAAGAATGATGATGAGAGGAATATAAATAACAAACAATTCAATAAACAATGTTTTAGTAAGAAATAAGAACACTCTCAACAATACTCGAGAGTGTCTTATTTCAAACAATAAAAACGTGGTAAAAAGCAAAAAACATATTTGGATTTTAGTTTTAATAACCTTAATATTTTCGGAAAGTTTAGTCTCGGGTATTAAGGCTGACACGATACCGTCTGTAAATTTGGCTACTATTTCTCAGGTAAACCAAGGAAATAGTTATATCACTTTTCCGACCGATATCGGAAATATCGAACCCTTATGGTTTGAAGCAAATCTAATTCCGAATTTTCATATCCGTACAAATAAAGATTCGAGATTAATGGGTGTTTTAACGCCTCAAATAATGATAAGAATGTATCGGGAATATTCTTTTCCCGTTAAAACTCCGAGCTACAGACCGCAAGTTACTATGTACTATAAACTTTGTAAAGAACGAAAAAACAGTACCGTATTTTTGCGCTTAGCCCATCATTCTAACGGACAAAGTGATGATTTTTATTCCGAAAACGGAAAAATAAATTTAGAATCCGGAGATTTTTCAACGAATTATGTCGAAATCGGTTTAATTAGAACATTTTTTAATGAAAAATTAAATGCAACACAGTTTTTCAGAACATCTTTCAGAAAAGATTTTTTTGAGGAAAGTAATGAATTGAACGGAATTTATTCAAAATTCAGATGGAAAAACAGTTTTTCGGTTTTTAAAATAAGACAAAAAGAAACTAAAAACCTTAAGAAAAAAGCAGGTTTTTCATTAAAAGCCGATGCAGAGTTAATGTTCGGAGATATTTACACTTGGAGTAATAAGAATACAGACAGATTGAACATAGGTTTAACGGCATTTTATACCCCGAAATTTTTTGAAGATATTGGTTTCTTTATAAATTTTTACCACGGACAAGATTATTACAATATTTATTTCAATCATCAAATAAACGTTATCAGATTTGGTATTATGACCGAATTATTACGTTTTTGAATTTCATAAAAAATTAAAAAACAGAACAATGAAAAAAATAACAATATTACTTATATTTTCGGTTTTAATAATAACCGGAAATGCACAAAATGCCGATTTTTCCGGCTACGCTCGAAATTATACCGGTGTTTTATATAATACCGGCGATTTGTCGATACTGCAAAATACTTTTAATTTAGATGTATCAAAAACCGGTGAAAAAATAGGATTTAAAGTTAATCCGATGCTGTACCATTATTGGGCAGACAGTTTAGATTTAAGATTAAGAGAAATTTATGTTGATTTATATTTTAAAAATTTCGACATCAGAGTCGGGAAACAACAAATAGTTTGGGGAAAAGCCGACGGTGTTTTTATAACAGACGTAGTATCTCCGTTAAATCTGGAAGAATTTCTTTTGCCCGATTTTGATGAAATAAGAACAGGGGTAAGTGCCGTTAAATTAGATTATTATATCGGAAACAATACATTGGAAGCCATTTGGATTCCGCAATTTACTCCCGCCGGTATGCCGAAACCCGGTTCTATTTGGTATATTCAGCCCGAATTTCCGGCTCCGGCAACTTTCGATTGGTCAAAATCAGAAATAACTCCGAGCCTTGAAAACAGCGAGTTTTTTGCAAAATATTCTGTTTTTACGTCGGCAATAGATTTTGAAATAATGGGCGGATATACTTGGGACGACTACCCCACAATGCACGTACAAAAAGAATTTGCCGTAAACTCTGCAACGCATCAACCGTACCTTGCGGGTTTAAATATTACGCCGGAACATCATCGCTTATATCTCGGAGGCGGTTCTTTCAGTACCGAAATTAAAGGATTTGTATTACGAGGCGAGGCTGCTTATTACAACGGAAAATATTTTCAAACAACCGATCCTGCGGCTGTTGATGCACTTGTGCAAAAAGATTATCTGCATTATTTGGCAGGTCTTGATTTTAATGTAGGAAACGTAAAATTAAGTACTCAATTTATTCAGGAATATATTTTAAATTACGAAGACAGTATTACAAATAATGAATTCCAAAATACTATGACCTTTTTGGCACGATACGATACTCCGAACGACCTTTTACATTTTGAACTATTTTCTTATGTCGGTTTAACAGACGGAGATGCTCTTATCAGACCTAAAATTACCTATGATTTTGATGACAGTTTTTCAATTCTTCTCGGTTCAAATATTTTTGTGGGGGACAGAGACGGAAGATTTGGTCAATATCAGGATAATTCAATGATTTATATGAAGTTAAAGTATAGTTTTTAATTAAAAAAACAACTGAAGAATACAGGAAGTCGCAAATAAACGGCGACTTCTTTTAAAAGTATAATGTTAGCGAGTAATAACTAACAATGTCTAAACAAAATTGATTGTGAAATGTGGGAAAAAATAAAAAAAGGAGCATACAAATTATTAGACCCGATTTTAAACCTTGTGGTAAAAACCGGTATTACTCCTGACGGAATTACAATAATCGGGTTTTTTATAACAATTATATCCGCAGTTATCCTTATTATAGGAGCAGAAACCGGAATAAGAGGAGATACAAGATATATAACCTGGTTCGGAATAATACTTTTAACAGCAGGAATATTTGATATGCTCGACGGGCAATTAGCTCGTAAAACGAATAAAATGACAAAATTCGGAGCTCTGTTCGATTCCGTAATAGACAGGTACAGCGAAATGGTAATGTTCTTCGGAATAACCTATTATCTGGTTTCTTATCATTATTTTTTAAGCGGTGTTTTTGCTTTTATTGCAATGATAGGCTCAATAATGGTAAGCTATGTAAGAGCTCGAGCCGAAGGTCTCGGTGTAGAATGCAAAATAGGATTAATGCAACGACCCGAAAGAGTTCTTACAATAGGCATATCCGCAATACTTTACGGAATAATTTCTCATTTCACCGGAACATTTAAAATCATTTTTGACTGGTTGCCGTTTCCTTTTATCGAGAATATTTCAATTTTCACAATCCCTATTTTTATAATGGCTGTTTTAACCAATTATACGGCATTTCAACGATTAAATCATTGCAGAAAAATAATGTAAATTTTTATTAAAATAATATATAATGAATTCAAAAACTAATATTAAAGAACCAAACGGTAAATTAGGAATTTTAACTCCCGGAATGGGAGCCGTGTCCACAACATTTATGGCTGGTGTAATAGCTGCAAATAAAGGATTGGGAAAACCATTCGGTTCAATTTCTCAGATGGGAAAAATACGACTGGGAAAAAGAACGGAAGACAGAAATCCGGACATAAAAGATTTTGTTCCCTTGGCATCAATGCAGGATATGGTTTTCGGCGGATGGGATATTTTTTACGATAACGCCTATGAATCTGCGCTGAATGCGGGAGTTTTGGAAAAAGACTTGCTTAATTCAGTCAAAAACGAGTTGTCGGAAATAAAACCTATGCCCGCTGTTTTCGACCATAAATTTGTTAAAAACATTAACGGCGAAAACATTAAAAAAGAAGCCACAAAAATGGATATGGCTAAAGCTTTAATGGCAGACATCAAAACTTTCAAAGAAGAAAATAATTGTGACAGAGTTGTTATGGTTTGGTGTGCTTCCACAGAAGTATATACTCAAATTTCCGACATTCATCTTTCAATTGATAAGTTTGAAAAAGCTTTGGAAGAAAATCACCCCGGCATCGCTCCGAGTATGATATATGCTTATGCGGCTCTGAAAAGCGGAGTTCCGTTTGCTAACGGTGCCCCGAATTTAACCGTGGATATTCCGGCAATAATCGAACTTGCAAAACAGTTAAACGTACCGATTGCAGGTAAAGATTTTAAAACCGGACAAACTCTTATGAAAACAATTCTCGGACCCGGGTTAAAAACAAGATTAATCGGTATAAACGGCTGGTTTTCAACAAATATACTCGGAAACAGAGACGGTGAAGTTTTAGACGATGCAGATTCTTTCAAAACAAAAGAGGTTTCAAAATTAAGCGTTTTAGACAGTATTTTAGAACCTGAAAAATATCCCGAGTTATATAAGGATATGTATCACAAAGTAAGAATAAACTACTATCCGCCGAAAGGAGACGATAAAGAAAGTTGGGACAATCTTGACATATTCGGTTGGCTCGGTTATAAAATGCAGATTAAAGTAAACTTTCTCTGTAAAGATTCTATTCTTGCGGCTCCGGTAGTTCTTGACTTAGCCGTTTTTATGGATTTGGCACAACGTGCGGGGATGAAAGGAATACAAGAATGGCTGTCTTTTTATTTCAAATCACCGCAAACAAAAGAGGGTTTACAACCTATTCACGACATATTTCTGCAAAGAATAAAGTTTGAGAACACATTAAGACATTTGATGGGTGAAGAACTTATAAATTATTTGGGATTAGATTATTACGAAGAAGATTAAAACAATGAAACTTCATAAAATTATAGCATCGGGATTAGGAACGGGATACGCACCTGTTGCACCCGGAACGGCGGGTTCTGTTTTAGGAATAATTCTGCTTTGGTTCTTAAATAATGTACTGAATAAATTAGGAGTCAGTTTATTATTTGTCCTTGTTTTTAATTCCCTTGTTATAATTTTTGTCTTGTTCTCCGGTGTTTGGTCTATAAAAAAGGTTCATAAGGTATGGGAACACGATGCCGGAAAAATTGTTATTGATGAAATTGTAGGAGTGTGGATAGCGGCATTTGCTGTTTCTTTAAAATGGGAATATTACCTGTTCGCATTAGTTCTGTTTCGGTTTTTCGACATATTTAAACCTTTGGGTATCAGGAAATTTGACAAATTGAAGACGGATTGGAGCGTTATGTTGGATGATGTTTTAGCCGGAATATACAGTTTAATAGTATTGCAATGTTTGATTTATTTCAATATTGTTTAAATGAAAAATAAGAATAACATTCTGACATTTCTTAAATACAATGTAACGGCAGGCATTGCAACCGGGGTTGATTTTGCCGTTTTGATATTTATGACCGAAATTTTGCACGTTTGGTATTTATTATCTGCTGTTACGGGTGCCGTCAGCGGAGGTATAACAGCTTTTATTTTGGAAAGAAATTGGGCTTTTATGAAAAGAAACGACAAACTGTCGGTTCAGGCAATTAAATATTTTGTTGTATGGCTGATAAGTATTTTGTTGAACATTGCGGGCTTGTTTTTATTGGTTGAATATGCCGAAATTCAATATATCGTTTCCAAAGTAATTGTTGCCGTAATCGTAGGAATAGGTTTTAATTTTTTAACACACAAGTATTACATTTTTAAGTAATGAAAAAGAAAAGTCAAATATTTTATTTGATAAGTATCGTTGTCGCAATGTTTTTGATATTGCCGACAAGCCTTTATTCTCAAAAAATGACCAGAATAAGGGGAACCGTTATTAATGCAAAAACAAAAGAGCCCATCCCCTTTGCAAACGTAATATTTGCAGGAAAAAATATCGGAACAACAACCGATTATAAAGGAAATTACAGCATAGAAACACAATGGGCTTCTAAAACCGTACAAGCATCTTATATCGGATTTAAAAGCAGTAAAAAAACTATTATTCCCGGCAAAAGTCAGATTGTGAATTTTGAACTGGAACCCGAAAATTATAATATCGGAGAAGTTGTCGTAAAATCAAGAAAGAGAAGATACAGAAATAAAAATAATCCTGCCGTAGCTTTAATTAAAAAAGTTATAGAAAATAAAGATAAAAACAGAAAGGAAAGTTTGGATTTTTACGAATTCAATAAGTATGAAAAGGTAGAGTTTGATATAAATAATATTACCGAAAAATTCAGAAAAAAAAGAGCTTTTAAAAAATATCAATTCATTTTCAATTATGTTGACACGTCTGAAATAAACGGGAAACCGTATTTGCCGGTGTTTTTGCAGGAAACTCTCTCAAAAGTTTATTACAGAAAATCTCCGAAAACAAGCAAAGAATATGTAACCGGTTCAAAATCCGTAGGTTCAAAAGAATATATTGACAGCGAAGGAACCGATATGATGGTCGATTATTTATATCAGGATATCAACCTGTATGACAACGATATTACATTATTAACAAATCAATTCATCAGTCCGCTTTCAAATATTTCTCCGGTTATATATAAGTTCAGAATAATGGATACGGTAGAAGTCAACAATCGCTCTTGTATAAAGCTGGTTTTTCAGCCCAGAAATAAATTAGATTTTGCATTTATCGGAAATCTTTACATCACAAATGACGGAAACTTTGCTGTTGTTAAAGCCGAAATGGGAATTGCAGACGGCATAAATTTGAATTTTGTTTCAGATTTAAGAATAAATCAAGAATTTGATTTTATAAATAATAAATGTTGGATGCTTACAAAAGACGAACTCGTTATAGACTTTAACATAGGCAAAAAAAGTGCGGGAATGTTCGGTAAGCGTTCTGTTTATTACGACAATTATATTTTTAATAAAAAAAGGGATAAGAAAATATATTCAGGACTTGAAAAGACTGTCAGAGAAGAGAATTACGACAAAAAAGATGAGGAATTTTGGAAAGAAAATCGTATAAAGGAACTTTCCGTGCAGGAAGAAAATATATACAAAATGGTTGACAGCGTACAACATATGCCGGCTTTTAAAAGAACAATGGACATATTGACACTGCTTGTTGCCGGATATTGGAATTTCGGAAAAATAAATGTCGGTCCCGTTAATACATTTTACAGCTTTAACGACGTAGAAGGTTTCAGGTTAAGAATTGGGGGAAGAACAAGTGATAAATTCAGCAAAATTTTCAGATTAGACGGTTATTTATTATATGGTTTTAAAGATGAAAAATACAAATACTCCGGAAGTGCAATATGGTCGTTAAACAAAAACCCGCTAAAATCAACATCTCCGAGACATACAATATCTGCAATATATCAGGTTGAAACAAATTTTCCCGGAATGGAAATGCAGTTTATAAATGAAGACAATTTTCTTTTATCATTTAAAAGAGGTGTTGCCGACAAAATATTATACTATGAAATGTTTAAAATTGAGCATCTTAAAGACTGGAAAAACGGTTTCACCTCAACACTTAGTCTGAAACGCTTAACTCAAGAACCGGGAGGAACTTTGCACTTTGATTACGATGACCGGTCAATAAATTCCATTACTACAAGTGAAATTTCCGCAACTTTACGATTTGCACCGAATGAAAAATATATTCAGGGTTATAATTACAGAACACCCGTTCTCGGAAAATATCCGATAATGCAACTTTCTTATACACAGGGACTCGAAGCACTTCGCAATGCTGACTTTACCTACGGTAAACTATCTTTCAATTTGTTTAAAAGAATACATACGGCTCCTTTAGGATTTACAAATCTTGAAATTGAAGCAGGCAAAATTTTCGGCTCCGAAATTCCGTTTCCTTTGCTTTTTGTTCACAGAGCAAACCAAACATATTCTTATCAACTGCATTCTTATAATATGATGAATTTTTTGGAATT
This sequence comes from Bacteroidota bacterium, assembly GCA_024277895.1. GTDB lineage: Bacteria > Bacteroidota > Bacteroidia > Bacteroidales > JAADGE01 > JAADGE01. The sequence continues at coordinate 13,121 of JAJRUH010000036.1, forward strand.
TGTAAGCGATGAATACGTTTCCGTTTTTGCCGAACACCATTTTTACGGCTTTTTCTTTAACAAAATACCGCTTTTGAAACGATTAAAATGGAGAGAAATAGTTTCCGTAAAAGGAATATACGGAGGTGTAACGGATAAAAATAATCCTTTTGTAACACCCGGATTAATGAAATTCCCGACAGACGAAAACGGAAATACCGTAACATACACTCTTACTCAAAAACCTTATATCGAGATAAGTGCAGGAATAGGAAATATATTTAAATTTTTCAGAATAGATGTTATCAAAAGAGTAACATATCTCGGTAACCCGAATGTTTCCGAATACGGCATAAGAGCAAGGTTCAAATTTGACTTTTAATAAAAAAAGAAAACAAAATGTATAAAATAAATATGAGACTTCTGCAAAAAAAATTTTCCGAATATAGATTGCCTCAACTTGCTAAAGAGCAAGGAATATACCCTTTTTATCACGCTTTAGAATCCGGACAGGACACCCGGGTAATGTTAAACGGCAAAAAAGTTTTGATGTTCGGATCAAACAGCTATTTGGGGCTAACCAATCATCCGGAAATAATCGAAGCAGCAAAAAAAGCCCTTGATAAATACGGAACGGGAGCTTCTGGTTCGCGGTTAATGAATGGAAATCTTGATTTACACGAAGAACTTGAAACAAAATTAGCCGATTTTGTAAATAAACCGGCAGCTACTGTTTTCAGTACCGGATTTCAGGTAAATATGGGTGTTATACCAAGCATAGTAGGCAGAAACGATTATATAATTATTGACGATAAAAATCACGCATCAATAATTGAAGGGTGTAGATTAGCTTTTGCCAAAACCCTGAAATACAGGCACAATGATATGCAGTCCTTAGAGAAAATTCTTAAGAGAATTGGTTCCGGTCAAACTAACTTAATTGTTACCGACGGAATTTTCAGTATGGAAGGTGATATTGCTAAACTTGATGAAATCTGCACTTTAGCCGATAAATATTCGGCTTCGGTTATGGTTGACGATGCTCACGCTTTGGGTGTTATCGGCGATTACGGTTCCGGCACGGCATCTTATTTTAATATAAGCGAAAAAACAGATTTAATTATGGGTACATTCAGTAAATCATTTGCCTCATTGGGCGGATTTATTGCCGGCGATTTCGATACCGTCAATTATATAAAACACAATTCGCGTTCTTTAATTTTTAGTGCCGGAATTCCGCCGGCTTCTGCAGCAACGGTACTTAAAGCTTTGGAAATTATTAAAAGAGAACCCGAAAGAATTATAAAACTTTGGGAAAATACGAATTATGCCGCCGAATGTTTGCTTCAAGAAGGTTTTTCAATAGGAAACAGCACAACTCCTATATTGCCGATATTTATCGGAGAAGACATTGACACCTACCGATACGGAGCTATGATGTTGGAAAAAGGAGTTTATGTTAACCCTGTTGTTCATCCTGCCGTTGAAAAAAACAAAGGTATTTTACGATTTTCTCTAATGGCAACACACAGCAAAGAACAAATAGACAAAGCTGTTGAATCTTTTATTCAATGCAGAAAAGAAATTAATGGTATATCATAAACGAGACTGTAGAAAAAGTATCTTACAACGCCGCTTTGAATCCCGAAAGGCTCTGCAAAACAAACCTTTATACAGCCTCACAAACTAATAAATTATGGAAAATATAATTATTAAAGAAGTCGTTTCAAAATCGGATTTGAATAAATTCATTTCCTTTCCGGATAAACTTTATAAGGGAAATAAATACAGAGTTCCTCAACTTTATATGTATGAAAAAGGGAGTTTAGTTCCCGAAAAAAATCCTGCTTTTGATTATTGTGAAGCAAAATATTGGCTGGCATACAAAAACAATAAAATTGTCGGACGAATTGCCGGAATTTTAAACAAAAAATCAAACGAAATTTGGAAAGAAAATTATGTTCGCTTCGGATGGATTGATTTTATCGACGATATTGAAGTTTCAAAAGCTTTGATAAAAACCGTTGAAAATTGGGCAAAATCGCTTAATGTCGAAGCAGTTCACGGGCCCCTCGGTTTTACCGATATGGATTTGGAAGGAATGCTCGTTGAAGGTTTTGATGAAATCGGAACTCAAGCAACACTTTATAATTATCCGTATTATCCCGAACATCTTGAAAAACTCGGTTACGCTAAAGATGTTGATTGGATTCAGCACGAAATAAAGGTGCCCGATGAAGTGCCCGATAGGGTAAAACGAATTTCTGACTTGGTGCTGAAAAAATATAATTTAAGAATTTTAGATGCAAAAAAAGCCAAAGATTTATTACCTTATGCAAAAAAAATGTTTATTACATTAAACGAAGCATTCGGTCATTTATACGGATATGTTCCTTTAACGGATAAGCAAATTAAAAAATATACCAATGACTATTTTTCGATGATAAATACCAAATATGTTTGCTTTGTGTTAGATAAAAATGATGATGTAGTCGGTTTCGGGATTTCGGTTCTTTCATTATCAAAAGCTCTGCAAAAAGCAAAAGGGAAACTGTTTCCGTTCGGATTTATTCATATTTTAAAAGCTTTGAAAAAAAATGATACGGTCGATATGCTTTTGCAGGGAGTAAAACCTGAATATCAAAAGAAAGGCGTAGTTTCGGTTTTTTACAATAAACTGATGCAGGCATATATTGATGACGGAATTAAAATTGCAATAACAAGTCATATTTTGGAAAACAACAAAGATTCTCATCAATTGTTTGACGCATACGATACTCGTCAACACTTAAGACGCAGGATTTATATTAAGAAGTTCAAATCAGACGTTTAGTTGCAGCGGTATTAATACAGAACTCAAATAATCACACATATTTTTCTTTGTCATTTGTGTTATCTGTACGAAAAATTTTGAAATACGAAAATTATTTAATATGAAGAAAATACTTATTACGGGAGCAAGCGGTTTTATCGGCGGTTTTTTGGTTGAAGAAGCTCTGAAAAATAATTATACGGTATATGCAGGTATCAGAGAAACTAGTAACTTACAATATTTGCAGGATAAGCGTATTAATTTTTTTAAAGCGAATTTATCAAGTAAAGAATCAATAAAAGAAAATCTGCTTAAAGTCGGGAAATTCGATTATATAATTCACAATGCAGGGGCAACAAAAACTTGCGATAAAAAGATGTTTAACCGTGTAAACTTTGAATTTACAAAAAATTTTATCGAAGTCCTTTACGAAACAAATAATATTCCCGATAAGTTTGTTCAAATCAGCAGTTTAGCCGCTTACGGTCCGGGTAATCCGGAAACTTTAAAACCCATAGAGGAAAATGATAATCCGAATCCCCTGTCTTTATACGGCAAAAGCAAATTAAAAGCCGAACAATATATTAAATCACTGAAAGACTTCCCTTATTTAATATTTCGCCCGACCGGAGTTTACGGACCTCGCGAAAAAGATTATTATGTAATGTATAAAAGCATAAAACAGGGAATAGAAACTTACGTCGGTACAAAAAAACAATATATTTCTTTTATTTATGTAAAAGATTTGGCAGAGTTGTTGATTAAATCCTTATCGTCAAGTGTTATTCAAAAATCGTATTTTGTCTCCGATTTAAAAAATTATACATCTTTCGAATTTAATTCGCTGATAAAAAAGAATCTGAATAAAAAAACCGTTTCTCTCGTTTTTCCTTTGTTTTTTGTAAAGTTTATTTCAATTATAAACGAAAAACTCTTTTGTTTTTTTTCCGGTAAAATATCAACTTTAAATAAAGAGAAATTTAAAGAAATTTCGCAAACAAATTGGCTTTGCGACAGTTCCGATTTAGTTAAAGATTTTGAATTTAAACCGAAATATGATTTAGAAAAAGGTCTTGAAGAAAGTTTAGAATGGTATAAAACCCGAAATCTTTTATAAAATTAATCAGCTTACTTTTTATGAAATATCTGCTTTTATTATTATCAGTTATATCGTTTTTAAATGTTTTTGCACAACCCGGAAACTATCCCGTTCCGCCGGAAACACAAAGCCGACTGTTCTATATTCAAAGAAATCATAACGAAAACACCGTAATTTATGATGCGAATTTCGATAAAAACGGAAATCTTATAGAAAACGACCCCGTTGACGTTTATTGGATAAGATATCAGGAACACGGACAAAGAATGGAGTTAAGAGCAATAGAAAAACGTTTTGCTTTCGGCGAAAAATGCGAAAGATTAAAATCTAATCCCGATTTCTTTATCTTAAAAATTGCGGCAACAGACAAAAAACAACTGCTGCTGAAACAAACTAAAAAATTTAAAGCCGAAGTATATGTTAAAATAAACGAAAAAATATCGTTTTTAGACCACCTTTATATTTTTGCCGATAATTCAGGTATTTGGCCAGAAGTAAAATACATTGAACTTTTCGGAAAAGATATTAACACAGGAGAAAAAACTTACGAGAAAATGATTAATCCGTAATATTCAAAAAAACAAAATGAAACACCCATGTCGAATAAATTCGGCACACAAGAAAATGATTATTGCACGCAAGAAATTTTATAAAAAGTAATAGTTTTATATGCGGGCAGGTTTTTGCTCTCGCAAAAAATCTATCTGACCTTTGAAAATTATAAATATAAACAGATGAAATTTAAAAGATTTACAAAAAAGAATATTATAACAAATGCTTTAATAAGTATTTTTTATTTGCTGTGGTGTCATATTATCGGAGGTATAAGGTCGGAACATTATTTTTTGGTTGTGCTTTGGACGGCAATGTTTTATATTTCAGACAAAACAAGAAGAATAATTTTAGGATTTTCCGTATTTATTATTTTTTGGATAATTTATGATTCTATGCGCATAATTCCGAATTATGAAGTTTCTCCGGTTCATATTAAAGAACCGTATTTATCGGAAAAATATTTATTCGGCATAAATTACAACAACATATTATTAACTCCAAACGAATATTTTGATATAGCCCATAATAAACTCTTGGATTTTATTTCAGGATTTTTTTACATAAATTGGATGCCGGTTCCTATAGGTTTCGGAATATATCTGTATATCAAAGACAAATATCTTTTTATTAAATTTTCATTGGCTTTTATTCTTGTTAATTTAGTCGGATTTATAATTTATTATGCCTATCCGGCTGCACCTCCTTGGTATGTAAAGCTTTACGGGTTCGATTTGCATTTAGGAGTTCCAGGAAACAGGGCAGGCTTGGCACGCTTCGACGATTTAATAGGTTTCCCGCTGTTTGCAAATATTTACAATAAAAATGCAAATGTGATGGCGGCAATGCCCTCTTTACATTCTGCATACCCCGTAGTTGTTTTGTTTTATGCCGTAAAAAAACATTTGGGTCGGGTTAATATATTTTTTGTAATATTTATGCTCGGTATATGGTTTTCTGCCGTATATTCCGGTCATCATTATATTATTGATATAATTGTCGGGGTTTCTGTAGCTTTATTTGTGCTTATTTTGTTTGAAAAAGTTTCACAAAAACCGAAAATAAAAAATCTTTTACGGAATTTTATGAAGAAAATATAAAAAATAAGAAATGAAAAAATTTGAAGACAAGGATATTCTGTTCATTATAAACCCTAATTCCGGACATAAAAAATCAAAAAAGATTGCCGAAAAAATTTCCGGTTTGGGTATTTCTTATGTAATTACGGCAAACGAAACAGAATTAGAAAAAGTTTTTGAAGAAAATATTGAAAATTTTAAAATATTTATCGTTGCAGGAGGCGACGGCACCGTTAATGAAGCAATAAAATATTTATACAACAGAAACGATAAATTATTAGGAATATTTCCTGCCGGCTCGGGCGACGGTTTCGCACGAGAACTCGGTTTTAAAAAAAATATAAAATCGCTAATCTGCGATGCAAAAAAAGGAGATTTTTTGTTCATTGATTTACTTTCGATTAATAATAATCTTTGTATAAATATTGCAGGAATAGGTTTCGACAGCTATGTTGCTCATAACTTTCAAAAAAAAGAAAAAAGAGGTTTGAAAAGCTATATAAGCACGGTAATAAAAGCTGTATTTTCATTTAAACCGTTTAATGCAGAAATAAATATCGGTAATGAAAAAATAACCGAAAAACTGCAAATGATAACAATCGCAAATACCGGACAATTCGGCAATAATGCAATTATATCTCCTCAATCAAAACCAAACGATAACTTTTTTGAATTGGTACTGGTAAAGCCCTTTCCGTTTTTCATTTATCCGGTATTTGTTTTCAGGTTATTTTTCGGGCTGCTGAAAAATTCAAAATATATGAAATTTATAAAAGTAAAAGACAAACTCGAAATAAAAACAGATTTTAATTTATACCATACTGACGGCGAGCGGAAATCGTTCGAAAAAGAACTGTTCGCAGAGATGTTACAAAATAAAATGCGAATAATGAAAACAAAACATTGCAAACTGTAATATTTAAAAAAATAAAGACATTCAAATTAAACCGGTTTCCCGAATACGTGTCTTATATAGATAATAAACATTAACGAAACAGAAAAATGAAACAACTGATTTTCATAATTACCTATCTTTTAATAAATATAAATACATCAATTGCACAAGAAACTCTTTCGTTTGAAAATCTTAATGCCGTTTTGAACTATGCAGAAAAAAACAGCACAACCGTCAAAAAAAACGAACAACAAACACTTATTGCAAAATGGCAAAAAATATCGGCAAAAACCGGTTTGATAAATTTCAGAATGCAAACAACCTTTAATATGACGGATAATATAGAATTACCTATTACCTATCTCCCCGCAGAAGCATTCGGAGGTGAACCCGGCACTTTTAAAGAAGTAACAACCGGACAAAAATATATTTCAAACCTTAATATAATACCCCAAATAGACATTATAAACCCCGAAAGTTGGGCAAAGCTCAAAAGTGCAAACATAAATTATGCTCTTACCGAAATAAATAATAAAATTGCCCGAAAATCACTTTTTGAATCAATCGCTGCAAGCTACTATAATATAGTTTCTCTGCAAGACCAAATTACAATTACGGAAAAAACATTGCTTACGGCAGACTCCCTGTTGTCAAATATGAAAAACAAATACAGCAAAGGAATTGTTCGCCTGCAAGACCTTAATGATATAAAAGTTAGTAAAATTCTTACCCGCGACAAACTGCAACAATTGAAAACTAACTTAGAAAAACAATATTACAGTCTGAAAATACTTTGCGATATACCCGAAAAAACAAATTTAATAATTAACGAAAAACCCGATTACGACATAATTCTTAACAATAATCCGCAAGTTCAAAATCAATTAAAATACAAACAATCTCTGTTGAATGCCGAATTAGCGGAAGCAGAAGTAAAAAAAGCAAAATTTATGCAACTGCCCGTGCTCTCGCTTATTTCATATAACGCTTGGCAACAAAACAGCAATTTGCAATTTTTCGATCCTGCAAGAAATTGGATATACCCCAAATACATAGGTTTAAAAATAAGTTTGCCTTTCCCGAATATATCGGCTTTCACACAAACTAAAACAGCAAAAATAAACAAAACAATATCTCTGCAAAATGTCGAACACACCAAAATACAAAATGATACGGAGAATAAACAACTTGTGCTTGACTATAAAAAAGCATATTCGCAATTTGTTTCGGCTAAAGAAATTTACAAATTGAAAGAGCAAAATTATTATTTGATGTTAAATCAGTTCAATCTGTCAATTCTTCCGCCCGACAGGTTGTTGACAGCATATAATGATATGTTGATAAGTAAGTTAAATTACAGCAATGCTCTTGCTGAAGTTCTGTATTCAAAAACAAAAATAGATATTAACAATACAATTCAATAAGAAGAAATGAAAACAACGATAACTTTAATAATTTTTGCCGGAATAATATTATCAACTTCTTGTAATAAGAACGGCAAAGAAATAAGCCCCGAAAGAAAAAATATAACCGAAACCGTTTTTGCGTCCGGCGTTCTCGTTCCGGAAAGCCAATATAACCTTACGTCATTAACCGAAGGTTATATAACACAATTAAATTTCGATGAGGGAAGTTTGGTTAAAACAGGAGAATTGTTAGCCGTAATCAATAACAAACAAAATACCGTTAACGCATTAAGTGCAGACAATTTATACAGAATTGCCTTGCAAGACGCACAACCCGATGCCCCGTCATTAAAACAAGCAAAAACAAATCTTGAATTAGCCGAAAAAAAACTTGAATCAGACAAAAAACAAGCTGAACGATACAAAAAATTATACGAGTTAAAAAGTGTTTCAAAATTAGAATATGAAAATATTATGCTTGCTTACGAAAGTTCAAAAACAAATTACGAAACCGCAAAAGAAAATTACAGATTCTTGAAACAACAGGCAGACAGGCAACTTATAATTCAGAAAACTCAAAAAAACATAAATACAATTCTCGAAAGTTACAACAAAATTAAAGCAGTTATAGGAGGGAAAATATATAAAAAAAATAAAGAAATAGGAGATTATGTAAGAAAAGGAGACATTATTGCCGTGATAGGCGACCCATATAAACTCTACGCCTTGCTTAATGTTGACGAAAGCAATATTTCAAAAATAAAATTAAACCAAAAAGTTGTAATAGAACTTAATACAAACAAGGGAAAAACATATAATGCAAAAATAACGGAAATATACCCGGCATTTGACGAAAAAACACAATCTTTTTATTGTAAAGCCGAATTTACCGACAGTTTAGACTTTAAAATATCCGGAACACAACTTCAAAGCAACATCATTATTCAAAACAAAAAAAATATTTTGGTTATTCCGCGTAATTATCTCGGCTACGGAAATAAAGTTATCCTTAAAGATTCCGGAGAAATAACCGTAAAAACAGGCTTTATATCAAACAACTGGGCTGAAATAACAGAGGGTTTAAACGAAAATTCTGTTTTATTACCCGCAAATTCGAAATAAAATGAAATTTAATGTCAATACAGATATTGCCCTGACCCATCTTTTAACAAGAAAAAAACAAACTTTGGTTGCATCTTTGGGAGTTACCGTAGGTATAGGAATTTTTATTTTTATGATTTAATTGGTTGTAGGTTTTAATAAAGATTCCGACGAAAGTATTTTTAAATCGGTTCCGCATCTCAGAATTTATCAGGAAGACGAAATATGCAGCCCTTTAATTAAAAATGAAAATTCAGAATATACACCCGTAATTGTAAATCCCAAAATATCAAACACTTCAAACAGGTTGATAAACCCGAACAAAATAATATCCGACTTAAAGAAACAACCGGATGTCGTAAATGTTACGCAACAAGTTTCCGTTAATGTATTTTATAACAACGGAAAATCCCAAATTAACGGAATAAGTTCCGGCGTCAATATTCTTGAAGCAAATGAAATGTTCGACATAAATTCCGTTATGATTGCCGGAAACATAAGAGATTTGCACTCGACACCGAACGGTATTATTACCGGAGTGGGAATTGCCGATAAATTAAATATCAGAGTAAACGACTATATCAGTATTATATCCTCAATAGGAGCTACTAAAATATTAAAAGTTGTCGGCATTTTTAAAACAAGCAATTCATCGGTTGACGATACAAAATCATACATAAACGTGGCAACGGCACAACAACTGCTGAAACAAAGTTCAAGTTATGTTACCGATATTTATGTTAATATAACAGACCCCGAAAAAGCCCCGAACTATTCCCGGAAATTTTCAAACCTGACCGGATATAAAGCAGAAGATTGGCAAGCTGCAAACGAATCGACAATGGCAAAAAAACAAACCCGAAAGGTAATGTTCGGGTCTATATCTTTTGCTATTCTGCTGGTTGCCGCTTTCGGCATTTATAACATTATAAATATGACAATTAACGAAAAAATGAACGATATCGCAATATTGAAAGCTACCGGATTTTCCGGAAAAGATGTTATGAATATTTTTATAAAAGAAACACTGATAATCGGAATAACAGGAACCGTTTTCGGATTACTTGTCGCAACCGTTTTAATACATTTTCTCAGCAAAGTTTACATCGGAGGAGACGTAGGATATTTCCCGATTGATTTTGAAAAAAATGTATATATATCAGGTGCAATAATCGGTATGTTTATAACATTAGCAGCCGGAATTATACCCGCAAGAAATGCCGCTAAAGTTGACCCCATCGAAATATTTAAAAGATAATGGATAAAAATATAATTTTAAAAGCAGAAAATTTAATAAAATATTACTTTGAACCCGTAAAATTTCAAGCACTCAAATCAATTTCTTTTAAAGTATTTGAGGGAGAGTTTCTTTCTGTTGTAGGAAAATCAGGTTGCGGAAAAACAACAATGATGTATATCCTCTCAACAATGGACACCGATTATGAAGGAGAATTGAATATTTCCGGACAAAGAGTTACGGGACAAAAACCCGATTATTTAGCAGATATAAGAAATAAAAATATCGGCTTCGTTTTTCAGTTTCATTATCTGCTGCCCGAATTTACCTGCCTTAAAAACGTTATGATACCGGCTCTTAAATTAAATAAATATTCGTATGAAGAAGTTGAAGAAAGGGCATATCAAAAATTAGAACTTCTCGGAATTAAAGAACAAGCCCTGAAACAAGCATCGAAAATATCGGGAGGACAACAACAGCGAGTTGCAATTGCACGAGCATTAATAAACGACCCCAAAATTATAATGTGCGACGAACCTACAGGAAACCTGTACAGCAAAAACACAAACATAGTAATAGACATTTTTAAAAAATTGGCTGAAGATTACGGACAAACAATAATTGCCGTAACCCACGACAAAGATTTTTCCGAAAAATCAAGCCGAACTATGGAAATGAAAGACGGTGAAATATTAAGTCACGGATGGTAGTTTTAATTTCTGAGCAAGGCATCAAATAAAATCTCAACAGGATGCAACGCATCTCTGCCGGTTCCGTCTTTTATCTGGCATCTGCAACTTGTTCCCGGTGCAACAATAAGCGTTTCTTTTTTGCTTTTGCGAATTGCCGGAAACAATGTTAATTCGGCTATTGCCGTCGAAAGTTCATAATGTTCTTTTTCGAATCCGAAACTTCCTGCCATTCCGCAACATCCCGAAGGAATTTCCTCAACCGTATAATTTTCCGGAAAAGATAAAATAAACTTTGTTGCATCAGTTGAAGCAACGGCTTTTTGTTGACAATGGCCGTGCAGTTTTATATGCTTAGATTCTTTTGTAAATTGATTTTTTCTGATGTTTCCGGCTTTTATTTCTTTTGCCAGAAATTCATCTGTCATCAAACAGTTTTTTCCCAATTTTAAAGCAATATCTTTTTGTTTCGCATCTTTAAAAAAATCGGGATACTCATCTCTGAAAGTTAAAATTGTCGAAGGTTCAATTCCCAAAAGTGGTGTTTCCGCCGAAATTATATCTTTTAAAACAGCAATGTTTTTTTCGGTAATTTGCTTTGCTTTTCTCACCAATCCTTTTGATAAATATGTCCTTCCGCTTTCGAAAATATCGGGGATAACGACTTCATAGCCCAATTTCTCCAAGAGGCGGATTGCTTTAATTCCTATATCGGCATCATTATAGTTTGTAAACTCGTCGGCAAATAAATAAACTTTTCTTTTATGCTTTGTTTTCGGCATTTTTTTAAATGCTTTTTTCAAAGTTTTTTGCGATAAAGTCGGCATTTTTCTTTTTGTTGAAAACCCAATTAACTGCATTGTAGGTTTATAAAAAATTTTGCTTTTAAGAAAAAAGTTTGAAACAGCTGGTACAATCGAAAGCAAACGATTTATTTTTGTGATATTTGCAACAATGCGACTTCTGAAAGGAACACCGTTTTTGTCGTAATATTGCTGTAAAAATTCGGCTTTTAACTTCGTTACGTCGACATTTGAAGGGCATTCGCTTTTGCAGGCTTTGCACGAGAGGCAAAGATCGAGAATATTATATAAATCTTTGTTGCTGAATGGATTATCTCTGTTTGTAATCACCTCACGAAGCATATTTGCTCTTGCACGTGTACTGTTTTTTTCGTCTTTACTTGCTCTGTAAGAAGGGCACATTGTTCCGCCTGCGGCATTGGTTTTTATGCAATCGCCCGAACCGTTGCATTTTTCTGCGGCACGCAAAAATCCTCCCGTATTTGAAAAATCAAAAGTTGTTTCAATTTTTTTTGTTTCCTTATAGGGAATGTATCTCAAAAAATGGTTCATCGGCGGAGTCTCGGTAATTTTACCGGGGTTAAAGATACTTTCGGGGTCAAAAACTTTCTTGACTTCTTTAAAAAGATTGTAAATCTTATCGCCGTACATAAGCGGAATAAATTCTCCTCTCAACCTGCCGTCGCCGTGTTCTCCGCTTAATGAACCGCCGTATTTTTTAACGAGTTTTGCCGTTTCAAAACCTATTGTTCTAAAAAGTTCAACGTCTTTTTTGTCTTTCAAATTTAAAATCGGTCGCAAATGCAATTCTCCGGTTGCAATATGTGCATGGTATACGCAATCTAAATTGTGCTTTGACAGAAGTTTCTGAAATTCAGAAATATATGCAGGCAGTTTGTCAACTCTCACAGCTGTATCTTCAACTAAACTTACAGGGCGAGCATCTCCCGGCATATTCGACAAAACTCCCAAACCGGCTCTTCGCAAATCCCAAACTTTCTTTATATTATCATCCCAAATAAGCGGAAAATAATAACCGTATCCGGCTTCTCGCATTTCGTTTTCCAAATTTTCGGCAATTTGCAAAATTGTATCTTTGTTTTCTCTTGCAAACTCAATCATCAAAACTGCTTCCGGTTTTCCTTTCAGAAAAAATCTGTTTTTTTCAAGACCTTTTGATTTTTTTGTGAGTTCAAGAATTTTATTGTCCATTAGCTCAACGGCTCCCGGATTAAATTTCAGAGCAATAAGGTTGGCATAAAAGGCATCTTCTAATTTATTGAAATGTATTGCGATAATAGCTTTTTCTTTTGGCGGAAGCTCTGTGAGTTTTAGTGTAATTTCAGTTGTAAAAGCGAGAGTTCCTTCGGAGCCGACAAGTAATTTACAAAAATTAAATTTTTCTTTGCTTTCGCTGAAAATTTCGTTATCAAGCAATAAATCCAAAGCATATCCTGTGTTTCGTCTCGGAATTTCTTTGTCGGGATATTGTTTTTCAATTTCTTTTTGAATTTTCTTGTCGGAAAGAATATCATAAATTTTTCGGTAAATCTTTCCTTCAAGATTTTGAAGTTTTAATTTTTCGAAAAATTCATTTTTTGAAAGTTCTCCGAAAATAACTTCTTCCCCGTTACTGAGAATTGCTTTTATATAATATGTGTAATCCCTTGTACTTCCGTAAATTAGTGAATGCAACCCACAAGCATTGTTCCCTGCCATTCCGCCGACGGTGCATCTGTTTGCCGTAGAAGTTTCGGGTCCGAAAAATAAACCGTATGGTTTTAAATAATTGTTTAGATCGGTTAAAATTACACCCGGTTGAACCGTAATAAGTTTATTTTCAACATCAAAATGCAAAATTTTGTTCATATATTTTGAAACATCGGCAATAATTCCTTTTCCCGTTGCTTGACCTGCCAGTGATGTTCCTGCACCTCTTGCCGTTATTGAAGTTTGGTTTTCTTTTACATAAGAAATCAACTTTTTTATGTCGTGTGCGGTTTTAGGATAAAAAATTGCAAGCGGTTTTTCTTTGTACGCAGAGGCATCGACGGAATAAATAATGCGATGTATTTCATCTTGTATTAAATGAATATCAGTAACAGTTTTCGATTTTGATATGCTCATCGGCAAATTATTTATCAGCTTATCTAATTCGCTCTATACTTTGACCGAACAAGTTTTGAAAAGCTTGTATGTTTGCAAATATAAAAATAAAGAATAAATTTAATTATTTGCAGCCGGGACTATAATTAAAATAAAACTTCGTAAGCAGCTGATACCGCGTTGCTCAGAAATGCGACACGGTTATTCCGATAACTTAAATTTTTAATTACATAAGAAAACTCAATAAAATACCTGCAGCAATAGCAGAACCGATTACACCGGCAACATTCGGAGCCATTGCGTGCATCAGCAAATGATTATTCGGGTCAGCTTTTAAGCCTTCGGTTTGAACAACTCTGGCACTGTCGGGTACGGCAGAAACACCTGCTGCACCAATCATCGGGTTAATCGGATTATCTTTCGGCGAAAGCCAATTCATAATTTTTGCAAAAATAACACCTCCGGCAGTGGCAATAATGAATGATACTGCACCCAATACAAAAATTAATACCGAACTTTTTGTAAGAAAAACATCGGCTTGTGTTGATGCACCTACCGTAATTCCGAGTAAAATAGTTATTGTATCAATTAATGAGGTTCTTGCCGTTTCCGCCAACCTGCCTGTTACTCCGCTCTCTTTCAGTAAATTACCGAAAAATAACATACCGAGTAACGGTAATGCTGTGGGAGCAAGAAACGCTGTTAACAGTAAGGCAACAATCGGAAAAATAATTTTCTCGGTTTTAGTTACTGCACGCGGCGGTTTCATTTTTATTAATCGTTCTTTTTTTGTTGTCAGAAGTTTTATAACAGGCGGCTGAATAACCGGGACTAATGCCATATAAGAATATGCAGCAATAGCAATGGGACCGATTAAGTTTTTTACTGTTGTTCCGTCAGCGAGAATATTCATTCCGTTTGCCAGTTTCGATGAAATAAAAATAGCCGTAGGACCGTCAGCACCGCCGATAATACCGATTGCACCGGCTTCCTGAGGAGCAAATCCTAAATATAAAGCCCCAAGAAAAGTTGCAAAAATACCGAGCTGTGCTGCGGCACCCAATAACATCAATCGCGGACTTGAAATTAAAGATGAAAAATCTGTCATAGCACCGATTCCGAGAAAAATTAAAGGCGGATACCAACCTTTTGTAACACCTTGATATAAAATATTCATTACACTGCCGGGTTCATAAATACCAAGTTTCAGATTAAAATCAGCAACTTGAAACATAGGAATATTTCCTATTAAAATACCGACACCTATTGGTATTAAAAGTAATGGTTCGTAGTCAAATTTTATAGCTAAGAAAATAAAAAATAATCCGGCAAATATCATTATAATATGTCCCCATTGTACATTTGCAAAACCTGAGAATTCATAGAAATTAAACAATCCCGATAATGCTTCGGAATAGTGCTTATATT
>JAJRUH010000002.1 GCA_024277895.1 Bacteroidota bacterium
AAATTATTATTTTCGGGAAAGAAGGACACGCCGAAGTGATAGGTCTTTTAGGGCATACCGATAATCGCGGAATAGTTATTTCAGAAGAAAAAGACTTGGATAAAATTGATTTTTCCAAACCTATAAATATTTTTTCGCAAACAACAAAAAGCCGTTCAAGCTATCATAAAATTATTGAAAAAATAAAAGACCGAATGGTTGAAGAAACCGGGAATAACGAAATAAATTTTATTATTAACGATTCTACCTGCCGTGCAGTTTCAAACAGAGATGTTTTTCTTAAAGATTTTGCAAAAAAACACGATACAATAATTTTTGTAAGCGGGAAAAAAAGTTCTAACGGAAAAGTGCTTTACGAAGTTTGTAAAAAACAAAATATGCGTTCTTATTTTGTCAGCGAAACCGACGAATTGAAAAAAGAATGGTTTAAGCCCGAAGATTCCGTAGGAATTTGCGGTGCAACCTCAACCCCCGAATGGCTTATGAAAAAAGTAAAGAACAAAATTGAAACTTTTTGATATAAAAAAAGGAGGCAATGCATCCTCTGTTTTCTATCCCCAGCTTTCAATATGAATTTCACCCGGTTCTTTACGTTTATGTTCTTTAAAACCGTCTTTAGCCAATAATTCAAACATACTTTCTACCATTTTAGGATTTCCGCAAAGGAAAACATGTGTATTATCGGGCATAGGTTTTATGCCCCAAGCTTTTTCAACAACACCGTCTGCCCACATATCTTGAACAAATCGAGTATCTCCGTTCCAAGCAGCAGGTTCATTTTTACTGTCAAGAATTGTAGGGATATATGTAAATCTGTCCGATAAATTTTCTAAAAGCATTAATTCGGAACTGTAACCTAAATCCCAAGAATTTGCAGCACCATGAATAACGATAATTTTACGCTTTCCTCCGCCGAGAATATTAGAACGCAGCATACTCACATACGGAGCAACTCCCGTACCGGTAGCCACCAAAACAATGTTATGATCTTCAGGTACTTGTTCCAAAGTAAACATTCCGACCATTTTCTTTCCGAGTTCAATTTTGTCTCCTATTTCCAAAGCAAAAAGTCTCGGAGTTAAAGCACCGGATCGTACCAGGGAAATGTAAAATTCTATAAATTGTTTTGATTTTGATGAAGAAGCAATTGAATACACACGCTTAATCATTTTATCAGGATCAAAGTCTTTCGGATTAGGTGTTGCATCAGCTACTCTGGATGCCGAACCGGGAAGTGCCAAAGCCGTAAATTGTCCGGGTTCAAAATCAGGAAGTTCCCATCCGTCAGGCGCAATTCTGAAAATTTTCATTGACGGTGACACCTGAATAATTTGTGTTACAACTGCATTAAATTTATTTTCCATTCTGTTAAATCTTATATTATTTTATTAAGAAATTCCTCCGAAATATTTCATAAACTGAATTCTTTCGTAAGCTCTGTTGTTTTTTATATTATGAAAACTTAATTGTCCTTTCATCTCATCAATATTATTGAATCCGTGTTTACTCATTACGCTTTCAAATTCTTTCAAAATTGTTCCGATATATTCGAGTCCGTGCTTATAAAGTATCGAAACAATATGTACTGCAGATGCACCTGCTAATACTTGTTTTGCCATACTTATTCCGTCATGAATACCCGTTGTTGCAGCCATATCAGCATCAATTTTTTCCGATAACAATGCAATCCATCGCAAAGGTAAAATATATTCATCCGGTGTACTGAAAACATTTGAAGATACAATTTCTAAGGTATTGATATCAATATCAGGATTATAAAAACGATTAAACAAGGTAATTCCGTCAACATTTTTTGATGCACTCAAATTATAAATGAGTTTTGCCAATCCTGCAGAATAATAACTCATTTTTAATGAAATAGGTATTGAAATTGATTTATTAACCTTTTCCGTTATCTTAAAATACATCTTTTCTGTTTCTTCAGCATCTGTAAAAGGATCTGACGGTAATAAAGAAATATTCAGTTCCAAGGCATCGGCTCCTGCATTTTCAATCTCTTTTGCAAAAGAAGTCCATTCGGTATCATTCACACAATTAATACTGGCTATAACAGGAATATCAACGGCAGATTTTGCATCTTTAATTAAATTCAAGTAATCCGTAATTGTTTTATCTCTTGTATATTCCTGAATATATTCATAAGCTTCGGGGTAATCATTAGATCCGCTGTAAACAGTTTTATTAATTTCAGCATTAATCTGTTCTTCAAATAAAGATTTTATAACTACTGCTCCGGCATTATTCGCCTCTGCACTCTTAATTTTATCAACCTTATCTGTCAACCCGGAACTCCCGACTATCAACGGATTTTTTAATTCCAGCCCCAAATATTTTGTTCTTAAATCCATGTTACAACAGTATAATTAATGACTTACAAAAATAGATAATTTTTCCTTTTATCCTAAGATTAAACAAAAAAGATTTCTATACCTTAAAATTTGAATAAGATAAATTATTCACAAAAAAACAAACTTATTATTTTTTAAAGATTGATAATTCTCAATAAAAAAATTAACCGAACAAATTAGAACAATTCTAAATTGGAAGGTTAAACACTATTTTTAAATAAAGTGTGAAACCTTTAAACTAAAGAAATAACAACAAAAATAATGAATATTAAATGATATAAAGACTTAAAAATATTTTACTCTTTTTAATTTTATTTCTATTTTCGTAGCTATTAATAATTAACAACATTAAATGATCGTAATTTTCATCTTAATAGGTTTTAGTCTTATTGTTGCATTAATATTTTTATTCCTGTATATCTGGTCTGTAAAAGACGGTCAATTTGATGATGATTACACACCTTCCGTAAGAATGTTGTTTGACGATAACAAGCCGGGCATAAAAAACAACGAAGAAAAAGAACTTGAAGAATCTGATAATACAAATCAAAATAATACTGAAACTCAAAATAATACTGAAACCAATAAAATTAAAGATGTATGACACAAGAAAAATTTTATTATGACAACAAAATCGTAAAATTGTTTGCCTATGCCACCATTTTTTGGGGAATTGTAGGAATGTTAGTCGGTCTGTGGGCTGCGACAGAACTTGCATTTCCTTCGTGGAATTTAAATTTATCTTTTTTAACATTCGGCAGATTAAGACCTTTACACACAAATGCTATTGTCTTTGCCTTTACGGGTAATGCCATTTTCACAGGTTCATATTATGTCGTTCAGCGATTATTAAAAGCAAGAATGTTCAGTGATTTTCTGAGCAAGTTTAACTTTTGGGGCTGGCAACTTATTATTGTTCTCGCTGCAATAACTTTACCTCTCGGTATTACGGTAAGTAAAGAATATGCTGAATTAGAATGGCCTATTGATATTTTAATTGCTGTTGTATGGGTATCATACGGATGGAACCTGATCGGAACTTTATTAAAAAGACGTGTTCAACATATTTATGTTGCAATTTGGTTCTTTTTAGCAAGTTTTGTAGCTGTTGCTGTTTTACATATTGGTAATTCAATCGAAATACCTGTTAATTTCTTTAAAAGTTATACTGTTTATGCGGGTGTTCAAGATGCTGTTGTTCAATGGTGGTACGGCCATAATGCCGTTGCTTTCTTTTTAACTACCCCTTTTCTCGGGTTAATGTACTATTTTTTACCAAAAGCTGCTAATCGACCTATTTATTCATACAGATTATCTATCATACATTTTTGGTCTTTAATATTTATATATATGTGGGCTGGTCCGCACCATTTATTATATCAGGCGTTACCGGATTGGGCACAAACTTTAGGAGTTGTGTTCTCAATAATGTTGCTCGCACCTTCTTGGGGAGGAATGATAAACGGTTTGTTAACATTAAGAGGTGCATGGGACAAAGTAAGAGAAAGTGCCGTACTTAAATTCTTTGTTGTGGCAGTAACCGCATACGGTATGTCAACTTTTGAAGGTCCGATGCTTTCTATTAAAACGGTCAATTCATTTACGCATTTTACCGATTGGACTATTGCACATGTTCACATCGGCGGAATGGGATGGAACGGATTTATGACTTTCGGTATGCTTTACTGGTTAATACCAAGATTATTTAATACAAAATTACATTCGGAAAAATCGGCTAATACACATTTCTGGATAGGAACATTAGGGATGTTAGCATACTCAATACCGTTATATTGGGCAGCTTTTACACAAACATTAATGTGGAAAGAATTTACAGATGCCGGTTATTTGGCATATCCCGAATTTTTAGATACCGTAACGCAAATAATTCCTATGTACATAACACGTGTATTCGGCGGAATTTTATATATTACCGGTATAATAATTATGTTACCAAATTTAATAAAAACAATTAAATCAGGACATATTATTGAAAACGAAGAAACTTATGCAGCTCCGAGAGAAAAACTCGCAAAAAAACGTCTTGCAGGTGAAACTCCTCACAGATGGATTGAAAGAAAAGCTGTACATTTTACAATTTGGGTTCTTATTGCGATTATTGTCGGCGGTCTTGTTGAAATTATTCCGATGATTACCGTCAAATCAAATATCCCGACAATTGCAGCCGTAAAACCTTATACTCCGCTTGAACTCGAAGGACGTGATTTATATATAAAAGAAGGTTGCTATACTTGCCACTCTCAAAGTATCAGACCGTTTCGTTCTGAAACAGAGCGTTACGGCGAATACTCCAAACAAGGTGAATTTGTTTATGATCATCCCTTCCAGTGGGGTTCAAAAAGAACAGGACCGGATTTGGCTCGTTCCGGGTACAGAGGCGGTAAAATGTTCCGTCCTGCAGTGTGGCATTACGAACATTTTAAAGATCCTCAAAAATTTATTGAAGGGTCAATTATGCCTGCCTATCCTTGGTTTTTTGAAAATGATTTGGATTACAGCTCAATTAAACGCAAAATTGAAGTTATGCAAATGCTGGGAGTTCCGTATCCTGCAGGATATGCAGACAAAGCTGAAGCAGATTTAAAAAAACAAGCAGAAGGAATTGCAGCCGAACTGAAAAAAGCAGGAAAAGATATCGCTTGGAATAAACAAATAATTGCTATGATTGCATATCTGCATAAACTCGGAAAGGATATTTCTTTGGCAACAGCTGACAATAAATCAAATGCTGAAGGTGAAAAAACTAAAATCCTTAACTTTACGGCATCATCAAATCCTGAAGATTTAAAGTCAGGTGCTGAAATTTTTAAAAGTACTTGTGCTGCTTGTCACGGAGCAAACGGTGAAGGTGTTATCGGTCCTAATTTGGGAGACAATTTCACTTTGCACGGAAGTAATGCAAAAGATATTTTCAAGGTTATTTCTGACGGAGCCGGAATTATGACAGGCTACAAGTTTCAATTTGACCAAAAAAAATTAGGACAAGTTGCAAGTTATGTATATTCACTTTTAGGAACAAACCCGAAAAACGGACAAGATCCGGAAGGGGAAAAAATTCAAAAATAAAGTACTTATGTTGGGAGATAAATTAAAATATTTAGAAGACCATAAATGGGCAACTATTTGGCCGAACATATCTGTTGTACTATTTACACTTTTATTCATCATCATTATAATTATAGTCATAAAATATAAAAAATCCGATGTAAAAAAATGGGAAGCAATGCCCTTAGATGATGACGAAAGTAATAATTCTGCACAGAATAATTAAAAGTAACAGTTCATTTTTAAAACTGAAATAAAATGGAAAATAAAAATACAAATCCGAAAGAAATTTTTGAAGGATACAATGAAAAATATGATCAAAAATTAATGATTGAACATGATTATGACGGCATCAGAGAATTGGATAATCCTCCGCCTCCTTGGTTAATGTGGTTATTTTACCTCACTGTTTTTTGGGCTTTGGGCTACGCAGCCTACTTTCATTTTTTCCATATCGGACCTTTACAAGCCGAAGAATATAAAATTGAAATGGCAGAAGCAGCAAAGAAGTATAAAAAATCCGATGCAGAGACAAAACAAATTGTATTATTAACTGATGAAACTTCCTTGAACGCCGGTGCTGCCGTTTATGCAAAATCTTGTGCTGCATGCCACGGACCTAAAGGAAAAGGAGGTATCGGAGTTAATTTAACCGATAACAAATGGATTTACGGAAATTCACCTGAGAATGTTTTTAAAACGATTAAAAACGGAACAACTAAAGGAATGGCATCTTTCAGTTCATTACCCGATAAAAAACTAATTCAGGTAACTTCTTTTATATTACTAAAACTTCAACCACAAAAAGCAACTGATACAGAGAGCAATACTAATTCAGATAATTAAAATAACTGTATATTTTTCTTGCAAACTACAAGCTGAATTTCGGCTTGTAGTTTTTAAATAAGTCTGATAATTAATTGTCTTTATGTTTTCTCTGCATTATCAACATAAATTACAACAGATATGAAACTTGATGAAAATCACGAAATAACATTCCGAGATACCATATCAACAGTTGATGAAAAAGGAAAAAGAAATTGGGTTTATGCAAAAAAACCTAAAGGCAGAATTTATAATTACAGAAAATTTTTTGCATATTCATTATTAGCATTTCTTTTTATTGTTCCTTTTATAAAAATCCACGGAGAACCTTTATTGCTTTTCAATGTAATTAAACGTAAATTCATTATTTTCGGTGTTATATTTTGGCCTCAGGATTCATTTTTATTTTATTTAATGATGTTGTCCTTCATTCTGTTTATTGTCTTATTCACAGTAGTTTACGGAAGACTGTTCTGTGGTTGGGCATGTCCGCAAACTATATTTTTGGAATTTGTCTTTCGCCCTGTTGAATGGTTAATTGACGGAACACCCGCAAAGCAAAAAAAATTAAAAGCTCAGGCTTGGAATTTAGAAAAAATATTCAAAAGAGCATTGAAACATACCGTATTCTGGATTTTATCTTTTTTAACAGTCTCGGCACTTCTTTCATTCATTCTCGGAATTGAAGTTGTTTTGAATTTCTTAAAACATCCGTTCCCCGAACATAAATCCGGGTTTATTGCTTTAATTATTTTCACTTCGGCATTTTATTTTATTTACGCTTGGTTCAGAGAACAAGTTTGTTCTTTAATGTGCCCGTACGGTCGGCTTCAGAGTGTTTTGGTTGACCCGAATACCATCATTGTTTCATATGATTATTTAAGAGGCGAACCGAGAGGACTCTCAAAAAAAACAAATACTGAAACTGTCGAAAATATCGGAGACTGCATCGATTGCAAACAGTGCGTTCATGTTTGTCCGACAAATATTGACATTCGTAACGGAACACAATTAGAATGTGTAAATTGTACCGCCTGTATTGATGCCTGCAACGCAACAATGAAAAAAACAGGGAAACCGAAAGGATTAATTCGATTTGCTTCCGAAAACGGTATTAAAACCGGAAAAGATTTTAAATTAACAACTCGAAATATTGCTTATACTGTTGTGTTAACCGGAATCGTCATTTTCTTTTTAACAATGTTAATGACCCGACCCGATGTAGAAGCAAATATAATAAGAGACAGAAATATTTTACCGCAAATTCAAAACGACACGATTATTAATGTATATAATGTAAAAATTTTGAATAAAACCCATAATAATCTTAATTTAGAAATTAAACCAAATAATTTTAAAGGAATCTTGAAATTTTTCGGAGATAAATTAGAAGTTAAAAGCGGTGAAAAGACAGAACCTAAAATGCTTATTTACATCCCTAAATCTGAATTAAAGCAAAAAAGCCGAATCTTAAAATTTGATATCTTTTCAAAAGGGAAACTCATAGAAACTGCTGAAACAAACTTTACAAATCCGGATATTAATAATTAAAAAATAAAAGAATGAAATTTAAATTTACATGGGGAACCGGAATATTACTGACAATTATTTTATTTGTAAGTTTCTTTATCAGTTTTGTCATTTTCAGTTTCACTAAAGATGTTAACTTAGTTACCGAAGATTATTTCCCGGATGAAATTGCCTATGATTTAAAAATTGATAAAATAAAAAATACTAATGCTTTAAAAGAAAAAATAAATTTTCATACAAAAAATAATATACTGAAAATCACTTTTCCTTCTTTTATTTCTCATCGAAAAAAAATTAAAGGTACAATTTTGTTATATTATATTAAAAGTTATAAAAATGATAAAATTTTCAATATAAAACCTGACAAAGAAAAGTCCCAATATATTAATATCAGTACATTTCCTAAAGGCAGATATTCTGTTAAAGTTGATTGGTCATACAATAATAAAGCTTATTTTCAGGAAAAAATAATTGAAGTCAAATAATATGGATATTGAAATATTGACATCAGCCCTTATTCTCGGACTTGTAACAGGCTTTCATTGTATAGGAATGTGCGGTCCTGTTGCCGTTGCTTTACCGCTTAAAAAAGAAAGCAGGACTTCAAAAATCAGCAGTGCAGCACTTTACAATATCGGCAGAACAGTTACTTATTCTGCAATGGGATTATTTTTCGGTTTCTTCGGTCAAAGTTTTGCAATGGCAGGATTTCAAAAATGGGTTTCATTAACAATGGGCATTTTAATGATTTTGTATGTTATTTTCCCTGCTGTTTTTAAAAATCACTTGAACTTTGACAAATATGCCTTCAAATATGTTGGAAAATTACGTTTTCAATTGAGAAAATTATTCGGAAAAAGAACCTATTCAAGATTATTTTTAATCGGACTCTTAAACGGACTGTTGCCCTGCGGTCCCGTATATGCAGCTTTAGCAGGAGCTATTGCTGCGGGCGGAGCAATTTCAGGCTCTTTATTTATGTTTCTTTTCGGTATCGGAACAATACCTGTTATGCTTTCCGTTTCTTTATTAGGAAGCAAAATCAGTTTAAAATCAAAGAAAAAATTATCAAAATTAATTCCGTTAACAATTATTTTAATAGGTTTTTTATTTATAATGAGAGGCTTGGGTCTCGGAATACCGTTTTTGAGTCCGCCTGATAAAATGCTGAAACCTCATAAAAAAGAAATGATGATGCATACACAATCATCTGAGAACATCCCTCAAAATTATCAACAATTTTTTTAGAATAAAATTTTCATTAAAAATTAATTATTGAAGCCTTTTATATTCTTATTTAGGGCTTACTGAAAAACGCTAATATATTTGTGTTTCAGTTACTTATAAGGTTATTTACATATACAAGTGCAAGGTTTTTAATTCATTTCACTCTATTTCCCTGCATTTGTGTAAAATATTTTAGCTGCCTACAGGCACATCATCTTTCAAATTTCTCTTATTTCGCAGTATTTATATACGACTTCAAACGAGAAACTTGAAATCTAATGCACCTGTGAGCTTTTCAGCAAGCCCTATTTATCGACAGACATTTCACGGCTCTCTCCTAAAAAATACATATCCGTTTTTATTTTGAACAAGCTTAAATTCAGGAAATTGTTTTATAAATTCATTTTTTTTCGTTATTCTGCACATCACATAAACGGGTTTTGTAATTTTACCGCTGAGCATCTGACTGCCGGAAATATCATCTGCCTGCATTTTTTTTGCATAAAAATACGGCGCATAACTTTTCATTCCGTAGGTAATAAAATATACATCTTCTTTTTGGTGCGAAACAAAAAAATCTATTGCCGCTTTTTGAGATATTTTTTCTGCTTGCGGGACAATAATTATTTGAGTTAAATTAGTAAAAATCATACTGAAAATAAATACAAGTAAAATTCCCTTTAAATAATTTTTTTGTACATATTTCAATGCAAAAATAATTCCGCCGAACAAAAATATTCCGAGCAAAAATTCAAAACCGGTAAATGATGTAATCGCTTCAAGATTAGCATTTGCAAAAGCATCTTTTATTATTCCCGATTTAATTATTTTTTCGTGATTCATTCCGATATATTGCAAAACAAAAACAGCCGTCATATAAAAAAATGCAATGAATAACAAAATTCCCGATAAAAATTTAGATTTTTTAAATTCTGCTTTTTCCGTTTTATAAATTGCAAAAGCGGCTAAAAATGTCAAAGGAAAATATGCCATTGAGGAATAATGTACAATTTTAGTTTTTACAATACTGAATAAAATCAAAACCACCCAAAATAAAATCATCATCCATTCTTTCAGCATTTTTTTATCGCCTGTTTCATTTTTTTCTTTACGGAAAGATTTCAAAGCAAAAACCGATGCCGGAAAAACACCGAAAAATAACACTACAAAATGATACCCGAAAAAACCTCTGTGTCCTGCAACATCACTATTGAAAAGTTGGATTTGATATTGAATAAAATCCTGAATTATTGTAAAATTCCCGTTTAAAATTTGAAGAAAAAACCAAAACCCGCCTGTAAAAGCATATATAAGAATGTATAATGCTATATCTTTAAATGTAATCCGCATTTTAAACCTATGCAAAACCAAATACACAAAACCGCTTAATAAAAATAACAGCAATGCAACCGGACCTTTAGTTAATGTCCCCAAACCGACAAAACCGGCAGACAGCAAAATGAATTTCGTTCTCTTCGTATCTTCAAGCAAATACCTGATAAAGAAATAAATACCGAGAAAAATAAAAAAATTAAACCAAGGGTCAATAATGCCCGATTTAAAATAAAATTGCGGCAGCAAAGAACCTGCATAGGCAAAAATCCAAATAATACCGAACGTTTCACCAAAATGTTTTTTCCCGATATTAAATAACACAAGCAAAGTGATAATTCCTGCAAGAGCATTCGGAAAGCGTGCGGCAAATTCGTTAATTCCGAAAACTTTCATTGAGAGTACCTGCATCCAAATAAATAAAGGCGGTTTTTCCCAAAAAAGATTAAAGTTAATTTTTACATTAAGATAATCACCCGTAACAATCATTTCTCTTGCCGATTCGGCAAAATTAATTTCATCCCAATCAAATAAATGCACATTCCCCAAAAACGGAATAAACAATAAAGACGAAACTAAAACAATTAACAAATTAATATTTAATACGCTCTTTTGCACACCTCTAAACTTTAGACTTTCAACTTTTCACTTTCAACTCTAAATATTCAAATAATTCATAAATTCATCAAACCGCTCTTCCAAAAGTTCGTTTATTTTGTCGTCTTCATTGTAAGCTGCTTTAATTTTATAGTCATAACGTTCAAAAGTTTGCCTTACAGAAGAAAAATCAGTTGTATTTAATTTAACGGTAACTTCCAATTTTGTAGAATTTTTAGGAGAACTTACATATAAACTTAAAATTTTTGCATCGTTGCTTTCAACAATTTGAGCAATTTGCGAAAGAGAATAACTATGAAAATCCAATTCCAAAATAAAAATAGTCCCCGGATTATCAGAAGCAGTAAGCGTTGCCAAATGTACTATTAAATCATGAAAACAAATTGCACCCACATATTTTTCGCGGTCATTTAATACCGGTACAACGGAAATATTCATTTTTGCAAAAAGATTTATAACAGAATATATATGCTGATTACAGATAACATAAGGTCTTGCAAGAACATTTTTGTAAGAAGAAAACGCTTTTTCCACCAAATCAAAATCATAAATTTCATTTTCGGAAATCAGTCCGAAATAATTTCCGTCAGAATCCGTTAAAGGAATATGAGAGATTTTAAAAAAATCCATTCTGACAAGGGCTTTTTCACCTTTATCATTTATATTCACAGCGGGAAAAATATCTGATATTAACTCTTTTGCCTGCATAAAAATTATTGAAATAAAATTGAAACTTTTATAAAACAGCCCTGAAATATAAATCAATTTTATATTTTTGCTGTCTGTTAAAACATCAAAAATATTATTTAATTATTTCAGAACAAAAGAAAATGACACGATTAAGTGTAAATATTAATAAAATTGCCACATTACGAAATGCACGAGGAGGAAATAATCCGGATGTGATAAAAGCGGCTGTTGATTGTGAAAATTTCGGAGCACAAGGAATAACCGTGCATCCGCGCCCTGATGAACGACATATTCGGTATGATGATGTTTACAAATTAAAAGAAGTTGTAAAAACGGAACTTAATATTGAAGGAAATCCGAATAAAAAATTTATTGATCTTGTTTTGGAAATTAAACCTGAACAAGTTACTTTGGTTCCGGATTCTCCGGATATTTTAACTTCAAATGCCGGTTGGGATACCGTAAAAAACAAAAATTTTCTTACAGAAATTATTTCAGAATTCAAAAATAACGGAATCCGAACTTCAATTTTTATTGAAACTGATACAAGAATGGTTGAAAATGCAAAACTTTGCGGAACAGACAGAGTAGAATTATATACCGAACCCTATGCTGCAAATTTTCATAAAAACAAGAAAAAAGCCGTCGCACCTTTTATTTTAGCTGCAGAAGCAGCTTTAAAAAACGATTTGGATTTAAATGCCGGACACGATTTGGATTTAGATAATCTAAAATATTTTAATGAACAAATAAACGGGCTGTCTGAAGTTTCAATAGGACATGCCTTAATTTGTGATGCTTTATATTACGGTTTGCACAATACCGTTCAAATGTATTTACGACAATTAAAATAATAAACATCTTTCAGGAAAATTAGAAACCATAAACATAAAAAAATGAACTCAACATCAAAAATATTAATCGTAATAATTATTATTGAAACTTTACTTATAGGATGGTTGCTTTATGACAAATTTCAGCAACAAAAAGTAAACAAAGAAATCGGGCATGAACTGGTTCAGGTAAAAAGCGATAAAGCCGCTATTGAAGAAGAATTAACAAGTATTTCTAAAAGATATGACGAATTAAAGACAAACAACAAAGAAATGAATGAAAAGTTAGAAGTACAAAAGACAAAAATTGCAGAAACTCTCGAACAACTGAAACATGTAAAAAATACAGATCGCTATAAAATTAAACAGTTGCAGGATGAAACCGAAACTTTAAAAAGCATTATGAAAGATTTTGTAAAACAAATTGATGCTTTGAATACCGAAAATAAAAAACTGCATATCGAAAACAGCCAAATAAAAGAAAATTACAATAATGCTGTTGCTCAAACGGAAACTTTAACTTATTTAAAAGACAGTTTATCGGCACAAGTAAGAATTGCAAAAGAATTAAAAGCAGAAAATATTACTGTATCACCGCTGAACAAGAGAGACCACTCTACAAGCAGAGCTTCAAAATTTTACAAAGTAAAAGTTTGTTTTACAATTGATGATAATGTTTTAGCACGCTCCGGAACAAGATTTGCATATATCAGAATTGCTGCTCCTGACGGAATCATTCTTCTAAATTCAGAATCGGGAATGTTCAATTTTCACGACAGAGAAATTGCTTATTCTTCAAAAAGAGAAATAACTTATAACGGAAAAAAAACCGACGCTTGTACATATTTCATAGCAAATACTGAAATTGTTCCCGGAAATTATGATGTCGATATTTTTATGGACGGCGGTCAAATAGGTGAAACAACATTCAGTTTAAAATAGGGCAACAGCCTTCAAAATTATAAAGTATTAATTTTCAATTTATTAAAAAATATCGAACAAAAAAATAAATTGTTCCCGTAAAAAAATATTAAACTTTCGTATCGAAGAATTTGCATATCTGCTGCAGAACACATATATTAGCAAAAAAAATCTTGATATGCAAAAAAAAATCTACTCATTATTACTCATTTTATTTATTTCATTAAATGTATTCGGGCAAAATAATTTACCTTATCCCGTTATTTTTGTTAACGGTTTAGCAGGCAGCGATAAAAGTTTTGCCGAAACAATGACATATTTACGAGACCATGATAATCTCGGAAACATTAATGTCTTTGATATTGTTCTTAATGCAGATAACAATACAAGCAGTTCTAAAATGTGGGAAGATGTTAAATGGACAGATTTCTACTACAACGGCGATTACATTAATGTAGGAAGAAGAAGCTATAACTCTGACAGAGATGACTTTACCGACGGTTGGACAGGTTCAAATATTTTTGCAATAAATTTTCAGGAAGAACGAATAAGAGGTGCTTGGGGTTTTTGGAACGATTATTTTGATAAAAGCAACGAAGCGGGAATTTTCAAACAAGGATACGCACTCGGCAAAATGATTCAAGAAGTTTTGAACTATACAGGTGCCGAAAAAGTTATATTAGTCGGTCATTCAATGGGCGGACTTTGCATAAGAGAATATCTGCAAAGAACAAATTCAAGCGGAGTACATACAAATTGGGTTGACCCATACTCGCCTGACGGACATAAAGTTGCAAGAGTTGCAACATACGGAACACCACATCTCGGTTCCAACACATCCCCCGACCCGACAAAAGCCCATACAAATAATAAAGATGACAAATCTACCGTTCCGGATATAAACGGAGACTCCGAAGCCAACAGAGATTTACTGTGGGAATATGACGATTATACAAATTGCGGAGGACTTCCGAAAGGAATTTATATGTTCGGGGGAAACGAATATTGCATAAAAAGTGTCTGGTATAATTCAACTTTTGATAATGTTGATATTAACTGCAACGGAAGCCAAAGTGATGATATTGTCGGTATTAACGAAAGTTATTATTCTTACGATTATAATCCGGCAATGCCTTTACCTTTAAATATAAAATACACCTACATGACCTCTATATGGGCAGATTGGGGCGGAAATTTAGTCGGTGACGGTGCAGTGAATATCCACAGACAGTGGCTGCACAATTCAAGCAATACTCCTACGCCGGCAGGTCTTGCAGACACAACTTTAAATAACATTTTTCATACAAGTGAAGAATCTGATTATTATAACATTATTCGCGGTATTGATGAACCGAAACGATTTGATTTAGCCTATAAATTAAAATACAACAGACCCGTTATCGGATACATAACATTTCAGCAAAATTTGAATACGGCAGATGTTGATGTTTTTAAAGTTGATGCAACGGGAAAAAATGCTGTTGCGATAACTATTGACGGTTCTTTATCCGGAGTTCACACAATTGGTTTTTATGATGCTTCGGGAAATATGTTATGTTCAAAACCGGTTACAAGTTTTCCGAATAAATTATATGTAAATGTTCCGAACGGAGCAAATGAAATTTATATAAAAATATCCGGAACTGCAACTTCCGAAACTTGGAAACATCCTTATACATTGAATGTTATCGAAGGTTCTTGGACGGGTGTTGTTTCCTCCGACTGGAATACTTCCGGTAACTGGACAAAAGGAGTTGCCGACATTTACGATGATGTTTACATCCCCGAAACTGCAACATATATGCCTGATGTTAATGCAAATATTGACTGTAATAAAATGCAAATTCCGGCAAATTCCAAACTTACAGTAAATCCGACGGCTTCCGTAAACATACACAATAATATGATTTTAAACGGAAAGATTATTTTGAAATCAGATTTTGTTAATACGGCTTCATATCTTGACAACGGAAACATTTCAGGAAACGGAACAGTAATACTCGAAAGAAATTTGAAAAGCGGAGGTTATCATTATTTATCTTCCCACGTAAGCAACGGAAACAGCGATGCTTTTACTCAACTGAACAACGGTTATACCAATCCGAATTTTTATTTTTACGATGAGACAGTAAATAATTCTGATTGGTTATACGGATGGACACAAGCAAGCGGAATTATGCAACAGGCAAAAGGATATGCTTACTTTGGTCCTTATGAACAAAGTGATTTTGAACTTTCGGGAAAACCAAATACAGGAAATATAAATATTCCTGTTACAAATTCCGGTTTCGGAATAACTTCCGACGGTTGGAATTTAATAGGAAATCCGTATCCTTCGGCAATTTCGGCAATTAATTTTATTAATTCAAACAATTCCGGAACAATAAACGGCTCTGTTTATTTGTGGGATGATGATTATTCACAAAATTATTCTTCGGAAGACTACGAAGTATTTAATCT
The DNA here is from genome assembly GCA_024277895.1 of Bacteroidota bacterium. Classification (GTDB taxonomy): domain Bacteria; phylum Bacteroidota; class Bacteroidia; order Bacteroidales; family JAADGE01; genus JAADGE01. The sequence continues at coordinate 15,872 of JAJRUH010000002.1, forward strand.
GTCGGGATATGTGTCCGGAACAGGCGGCGGAAAATTATTTAACGGCTATATTGCACCCGGACAAGGTTTCTTCGTTAAAGCTAATTCAAACGGAAGCGTATATTTCAATAATTCAATACGTTCAATAAATAATTCTGTTTTCTTCAAAAAAAGTACTCAGTCAATAGTTAAGCGTGTATATGTTAATTTATCCGGAGAAAATTTTAATAATAATATACTTCTTGCTTTTACAGATAAAGCAACTTCCGGCTTTGACAATTTTTACGATGCCGAAAGAATGAAAATAAAACACGATTTTTCTTTTTATTCTGTATGTGAAGATAAGGATTTAATAATTCAGGCTTTACCGAATTTAAATTCTTCGGAAACAATAATTCCGTTAGGAACAGATATAAGCATTGCAGGAAATTACACTTTTAAATTTGACAGTTTGGAGAATATTCCGAAAGAGATAAATATTTTTCTTAAAGACAATTTATCCGGGAAATATTATAATCTGAGAAAAGATAATATAGCCCAATCATATCTGTATCAAGGAATTAACAAAAATCGTTTTTCAGTTATTTTTACAAAAGAAGCGTTACCAGTAAATTCATTAACTGAAAATAATATATCAGTTTATGCTTCCGGAAAAATGCTTTACTTCAATGCTCCGAATAAATTTTACTACACTATTTATAACATAAACGGAAAAATCTTAAAAACAGGAACTGTAAATGACGGAAAAGAAATTATTAGTTTAAACAAACTGACTTCAGGTATTTATTTCGTAAAAATACTTTCCGACGGAGATGTTAAAATAAAGAAATTTTTATTGAATTAAAAAATAATTGCCGAAGTTGAACTATACTAATATTTAGGGCTTGCTGAAAAGCGCTAAATATGGTGTAATTCAGCATTTTATACTTGTATTTTTGTGATAAAGTGCAAGGTTTTTGAATGAAACATCTTGAAATCCTTGCACTTTTTTTGATAAAACTATTAAATTTTTGCTGCTCAACTGCACATCTGAGCTTTTCAACAAGCCCTATTTAACTTCGGCAATATTTTATTCAGACAAAATATTAATCATTTGATTTGCAGAAACTAATTCTTGAGTTCCGGTTTGCATATTTTTTAATGTAAATTTATTTTCACGTATTTCATTTTCGCCGGCAATAGCAACATAAGGGATATTATTGCTGTTTGCATATTTCATTTGTTTTTTCATTTTTACCGAATCAGAATAAATTTCGGCATTTATATCGGCATTTCTTATTTTTTGCAAAACAGGCAAACAATATTTTTCTTCTTTTGCTCCGAAGTTTACAAACATTAATTTTACATTACTGATAACATTTTCCGGAAAACGATTAAGATTTTCCAAAACATCATAGATTCTGTCTGCACCGAAAGAAATTCCTACGCCGGACATTCCTTTTAAACCGAAAACTCCGGTTAAATCGTCATATCTTCCTCCGCCGCAAACACTTCCGATTTGCACCTCATCGGAAACAACTTCGAAAATTGCCCCGGTATAATAATTCAGTCCTCTTGCCAAAGTTAAGTCCAACTGAATGTTGTTATTAAAACTAAACAGGGAGATATAATCAAAAAGTTTTTGAATTTCTTGAATTCCGGTAATTCCGCTTTCGGTTTCGCCCAAAAATTTTTCGATACACTGCATTTGATCATCAAAACTTCCGCCGATATTTAAAATCGGTTCCAATAAATTTACGGCATCTTCAGAAATTCCGGCTTGTATTAATTCTTCATAAACTTTTTCAAGACCTATTTTATCCAATTTATCAATTGCAACGGTCATTTCCGTAAATTTTTCCGGAAACCCTATTCGTTCGGCAATACCGGCAAGCAATTTTCTGTTATTAATTTTTACGGTAATTTTTAAATTCAATTTTGTAAAAATCTCATCAATCATTTGAACAATTTCCAATTCATTAATAAGCGAATTACTGCCTATAATATCGGCATCACATTGATAAAACTCTCGGTATCTGCCTTTTTGCGGTCTGTCGGCACGCCAAACAGGTTGAATTTGGAAGCGTTTAAAAGGAAATATTATTTCATTTTGATGTTGTACAACGTAACGGGCAAAAGGAACTGTTAAATCATAACGTAATCCTTTTTCGGCAACAAGATGTGCTAATTTTGCAGTATTTCGTTCACATAACTCGTTATCGCTTACTTTTTTAAGAAAATTTCCGGAATTTAAAATCTTGAATAATAATTTATCTCCTTCTTCGCCGTATTTTCCGGTTAAAGTTGATAAATTTTCCATTGCCGGTGTTTCTAACTGACGGTAGGCAAATCTTCTAAATACATCTTTAATTGTATCAAAAATATAATTTCTTTTTGCTGATATTTCAGGAGAAAAATCTCTTGTACCTTTAGGTATTGACGGTAAATTTGCCATATTTTATATTATAAATTTCAAAAAAAATGCCCTGCAAAGATACAGAGCATTTCAGTATTGTAAAAATCTTTATTAAAGTGTCCGTGCTGTTTCGGTTTCGCGATATGCTTCCACAATATCTCCGACTTTAATATCATTAAAATTCTCAATATTCAATCCGCATTCCATTCCGGTTACAACTTCTTTAACATCATCTTTATAGCGTTTTAAAGAACCGAGTTCACCGTCATATTTAACAATTCCGTCTCTGATTAGTCTTACTTTGTCAGTCCTGGAAATTTTTCCGTCAAGGACAAAACATCCTGCGACTTTTCCTACTTTGGTAATTTTAAATACCTCACGAATTTCAACAGTTGCCGTAATTTCTTCTTTAATTTCAGGAGACAACATACCTTCCATTGCAGCCCTAAGCTCTTCAATTGCTTGATATATAATAGAATACAAGCGGATGTCAATTTCCTCTTTTTCTGCTAATTTTTTAGCTGCTAAAGCGAGTCGCACTTGAAAACCTATAATAATTGCATCGGATGCGGCAGCTAACATAACATCGGCTTCTGATATTTGCCCTACTCCTTTATGTATTACATTTACTTGAATTTCTTCGTTTCCGAGTTTAATTAATGAATCCGCAACAGCTTCTACCGAACCGATAACATCACCTTTAATAATAATATTAATTTCCTGAAAGTTACCAAGTTGCAATCTTCTTCCGATTTCATCCAGTGTAATATGCTTATGAGTCCTGAGTGTTTGCTCTCTTTGAATACGCTTGTTTTTATCGGCAATATCGCGAGCTTCTTTTTCATTCTTCATAACATAAAAATTTTCACCCGCATGAGGTGCACCGTCCAAACCTAATATTTGAACAGGAGTAGAAGGTCCTGCAATTTTTATACGTTTGTTTCTTTCGTCGAACATTGCTTTCACTTTACCGGAATAGGCTCCGGCTAATATAATATCTCCCACTTTTAATGTTCCGGTTGCGACTAAAATTGTTGATAAATATCCTCTTCCTTTGTCTAATTCGGCTTCAATAACTGTTCCTTTGGCAGGTCTGTCAGGATTTGCTTTAAGTTCAAGCATTTCTGCCGCTAAAACTACTTCTTCTAATAATGCGTCTATATTTTCTCCTTTCTTAGCTGAAATATCTACTGATTGATATTTTCCTCCCCAAGTTTCAATCAATAAATTCTTCTCGGCTAATTCTTGTTTTATTCTTTCAGGATCGGCACCGGGTTTATCAATTTTATTTATTGCGAATATAATAGGAACGTCAGCTGCTTTAGCATGACTGATTGCTTCTTCTGTTTGCGGCATGATATTATCGTCTGCGGCAATAATAATAATTACAATATCTGTTACTTTTGCACCTCTGGCACGCATAGCCGTAAATGCTTCGTGACCGGGAGTATCTAAAAATGTAACTATTTTTCCGCTTTTCAATTTCACGCTGTAAGCACCGATATGCTGAGTTATTCCTCCGGCTTCTCCGGCAATTACATTTGCATCTCGGATATAGTCAAGCAATGAAGTTTTACCATGATCAACATGTCCCATAACAGTAACAATAGGCGGACGTGCAAGTAAATCTTCTTCTTCATCTGTAATTTCTTCAATAAAATCTGTTTCAGTCGCAGAAATAAATTGGATTTCAAAACCGTATTCCTCTGCAATAATTGCAATTAATTCAGCATCTAATCTCGAATTAATCGTAACCATTTTACCCAAGTCAAAACTTGTTTTAATAATGTCCGTTACATTAATGTCCATTAATTTTGCCAATTCATTGGCTGAGATATACTCGGTTACTTTAAGAATTGATTTTTCTTTTTCCTGTAAATCAAGTTGATCTTGAATTTGTTGTTGCTTTTCTTCTCTTTTTTGTTTCCTGTGAACAACACCGGTTTTTTTTGTTTTATTGGTCAGTTTTGCCAGTGTTTCTCTTACTTGTTTTTGAACATCTTCCGGACTGACTTCAGGTCTTTTATGAAATTTTTTAGTGTGTGTTTTCTTATTGTTATTGTTTGTGCCCGGGACTATTTTTTTATTTGCAGGTGTAACAGGTTTCCTGATTCTTTTTCTTCTTCTTTTTTTACCTGCTTCAGAATTATTTTCGTGTTTTTTTTGAGTTTTTCCTTTTTTATCTTTCGTTTCTTCTTTAATTTCAATTTTACCGACAACTTTCGGTTTCTTTAATTCTTGAACTTCTGTTTTAATAAAATTATCTTCGATTTCCTTTTTTTGTTTCGCTGCTTTAGCTTCTTTTTCTTCTTCAATTTTTTTCTCTTCTTCTTTTTTCTTTCTTACAATTTCCTTTTCGCGTTCTTCTTTCGCTTTTACAACGGCTTTTTCAGATGCTTTTTTTAGTTTTTTCTTTTCTTCGGCTTTTTCTTTTTTTGTTTTCGGATCCGGTTTTGTTTTTGTATTAATTGAATTCAGATCTATTTTACCTATAACCTTCGGCTTATTCGAATCTTCTTTCTTAACAATTTTTTCAGAACTTTCTTTCTTGGTTTTCTTTACCGGTTCTTCTTTTATTATTACAGTTTCATCTTTTTCTTTTTCTTTTTTTACTTCCGGAACTGTTTCTGTAACGACTTTCTCTGTATCACCTTTAACTTCAGCAATCTCATCTTTTTTATCTTCTGCAGGTTTCTCTTCAGTAACTGCGGGAACATTTGTTTCTTTAATCGGAATTTCTTTTTTATTCTCAGTTTCCGGAAGGATTTCATTTTCAATTTCCGATTCTCGCTTTTGTTGAATAATTTTATTCGATTCTTCTTTTACCTTCTTATCAGAGCTGAACTTATCTAAAAGCAATGTATATCCTTCCGCAGAAACTTTTCCATTAGGTCTGGCATCTATCTCAATATTATTATTCTTAAGATATTCAATTAGATGCGGAATTCCCACATTAAGTTCTCTGGCAATTTGTGCCAGTCTTTTATTTTTTTTAATTTCTGCCATATATTGTACAAATATTTAACAATTCTTTTAATCTGTTACGGATACAAAATCAGCACTGTAGTGCAATATTAATATTATTTTTTCTGTATCAAAACTTTATTCTTTGTTATCTTCAAACTCACTTTTAAGAATTTCGATAACATTGTCAATGGTTTCTTCTTCAAGATCGGTTCTTTTTATTAAATCTTCTCTCGGAATATTTAACACACTTTTAGCTGTATCACAGCCGATATTTTTAAGTGTTTCAAGTACCCATTCATCAATTTCATCATTGAATTCCATAATATCAACATCATCTTCAACCTCAGTTTCTTCTATATCTCGGAAAACATCAATTTCATATCCCACAAGCTTCCCTGCCAATTTAATATTCAATCCGCCTTTACCGATAGCTTTAGAAACTTCTTCGGGATCAAGATAAACTTCGGCTTTTTTATCTTCTTCAAAAATTTTAATATTTTTTATTTTTGCGGGACTTAATGCTCTTTGAATATATAATTTTAAATTTTCGGAATAATTAATAACATCAATATTTTCATTTCGTAATTCTCTTACTATACCATGTATTCTGGCACCTTTCATACCGACACATGCACCAACGGGATCAATTCTGTCATCATAAGATTCAACGGCAACTTTTGCTCTCTCACCTGCTACTCTGACAATTTTTTTAATTGTAATTAACCCGTCATAAATTTCGGGAACTTCTAACTCAAACAGGCGTTCTAAAAATTTAGAAGATGTTCTTGAAATAATAATCAAAGGTGTGTTGTTTTTCATTTCAACACGCTCAATAACAGCTCTCATAGTATCTCCTTTCCGAAAAAAATCAGATGGTATTTGTTCGCTTCTCGGCAAAATCATTTCATTATCTTCATCATCAAGTATCAACATTTCTTTTTTCCACACCTGATATACTTCACCTGTAACAATATCACCTACTTTATCTTTATATTTTTCATAAACATGTTCTCTCTCTAATTGTAATATTTTAGAGGATAAGTTTTGACGTAATGACAAGATACTTCTTCTGCCGAAATCTTCTAATTTTACTTCATCGGCAAACTCTTCACCTATTTCATAATCGTCATCTATTTTGTGAACATCACTGATTGCAACCTGAAGGTTCGAATCTTCAACTTCACCGTCGGCAACTACAATTCGGTTTCTCCATATTTCAAAATCGCCTTTATCAATATTAATAATAAAGTCGAAATTTTCGGAAGTTCCGAATTGTTTTTCGAACATACTGCGAAAAACTTCTTCAAGAACTCCCATCATGGTTACTCTGTCTATGTCTTTATTTTCTTTAAAACTTGAAAAAGTTTCTATTAAATTTAAATTATCCATTACACTGTATATTAAAACGTTATAACAACTTTTACTTCTTTAATCAAATTCATTGCCATATTTATATTTTCTTCTTTATTTAATGTTTTTAATTTATTTTTTTTTGTTTTTTTAATTTCAGGTTCAATTTCTATTTCATTTTTTGTTACGGAGATTAATTTGCCTTTTAGTTTTTCACCGTCAACAGTCAGCAGTTTTATTAATTTTCCGATATTCTTCTCGTATTGTTTTAAAACTTTAAAAGCATTATCCAAACCTGCAGAAGAAACAAGCAATTCAAAATCTTCATTTTCTCGATCAAGTTTTCCTTCAATTTTTTTACTTAATAATGCACAATCTTTAACTTTTATGCCTTCAAAGCTGTCAATTGAAACTGTTATTCTGTTATCATTCGAAATTTTAACATCAGTAATAAAAATATCATTATTCGTAAAATCTTCCGATTCCGATTTCAGAATATCTTCTGCCATTTTCAGAATAGTTTCTTTTGAATACATAATATTTTTTCAATAAACGAGGGGACTTTTTGTCCCCTCAATTTCTTCTTATCTTCAAATTAGGCTGCAAAGTTAAGTAATAAGTTTTAATAAACAAAGCTTATTAAGGATTAATTAGTTTTATTATACTTGACTTTAAGTGATTTTACACTGTTCAGAAAATTATTACATCCTTTGTTTGAAAAGATTTTAAAATCAGATTTCAGTTTTTTTAATTCATTGACTGACTCAATTAAATTAAAGTTATGTTGTTTTTTAAAAATAAATAAATCTTTATTCTTCAAATGTTTTGCTAAATATTCCTGTTCCGTTTGGCCGGGAGTAGGAATTAATATTGCTTTTTTTTGTAAACTGATTAAATCCATAATCGTTGTGTATCCGGCTCTGCTGATTATTATTTCTGAATTCAGCAAAACATATCTCATATTATCTCTTGAAACATGGCTTAGTATTGTTAAATTAGCGGTTTGTTTACTGAAAGACAAATCCGGCAAACCGGAAATTAGAACTGCTCTTTTTTTGGTTTTAAGAACCTGTGTAATGACTGTTTTTTCAAAAATACTTCTTTGCGGTTCAGGACCTGAAACTATAATTGCTATATCATATTTATATTTTTTAATTTTTTGTTCCGAAAATTGAAATTGCGACAAAATACCGATAAACGAATACATCTCGGGAAGGAAAAAGCCGTGTGATAACGTTCCGCTTAAATTTAGGGTATTATCAGCATAATCGGGGATGAAACATTTATCAAATTTTCGTATTATTGATTTATGAATATTTAAGATCAGCTTCTCAAAAAATTTCAAATACTTAGGCAATTTCAGCGAAATTTGGTGGGTAATAAAGATTGATGGTATTTTATCAGAATATAATCCGTAACGATTATCTGAAATAATTACATCAATATCATATTCCTTAATGATTTGCTGTGCTTGTTTATGTTCAAGTTTAATGCCTCTTATAACAGCAGGAATTTGGAATAACAGTTTTAAAAAAAAGAAACTGTTTTTCGGATATTTTATTGAAAAAGAAGGCAAATCTACATATTGCAAGTTCGGAAATTCTTTCTTTAATAAGATACCGGATTTACCTTCGCCTGCAATCAAAACATCATAATTATTTTTTAATAATATATGAATCAAGGGGATATCTCTGACAGCATGCCCGAGCCCCCAATTCAACGGAGAAATTAATATCTTCTTTCCCCGACTATCCAAATTTAACTGTTTGACAATTCATTTTTTGACAAATTATATGAAATAAGTATGCCTGTAAGAATTGAGATTCCTATAAAAATAAATCCGCTGTAATATTCTGCAAAAATAATTTTTCCGATACCGAACAAAGCAAACATTACCATAAGGCTTCCTGCAAACCAATTGAAAAATAATCTGCCGTATCCCGTATCACCTCTAACTTCAGGCATTTCGACCGAAATTTTACGCCACCCGATACCGCCGGGATGTATTGTTTTATAAAATGACCTCAGTTTTTCTTCTTTTTCGGGTTTTGTCAGAAAGGTAACCGTAAGCCAAACAGTTGTTGACCATATTACAATGATAATCAGACTTAATTCAAAATCACCCTTTAAAACATCTAATTTAAAACCGTATCGCAATACAGGATATATAATATAAGGTGCAATCATTGCAGAAATTTCAGACCATGCATTTATTCTCCACCAGAACCACCTGAGTAATAATACTAATCCGATACCGCCGCTCATTGTCAAAACAAATTTCCATGCATCACTTATTCTGTCAAATTGCGTAGTAATAATTATTGCAAAAAACATTAAGATAAAAGTTGTTATTCTGGAAATTTTAACGTATTGTATTTCTGTAGCTTTTGTATTAATGAAAGGTTTATAAAAATCATTTACAATATAAGAGGTACCCCAAACAGTTTGTGAAGCAACAGTTGACATATATGCAGCTAAAAATGCAGCTAACAGCAAACCAAGTAATCCGGAAGGCAATAAATCCCTTATTAACATAACATAAGTTGCACCTTTATCACTAACGTCAGGATACAAAATTAATGCAGCAAAAGCAGCAATAATCCAGGGCCAAGGGCGTAAAGCATAATGAGCAATTTGAAACCAGAGAGTTGCAAGCACCGAATGTTTTTCATTTTTTGCAGACATCATACGCTGAGCAATATAACCTCCGCCGCCCGGTTCGGCACCCGGATACCAACTCGACCACCATTGCACACCGAGATATGCTATAAATGCAGTAACACTCATCTTCAAAATACCGGAAGCTCCGATTCCTCCCGTTTCTTTACCTGCATTCCCTATCTTGGGAAAGAAATCAAAACTCCACTCGGGAAGTTTTTCTTTCAAGCCTTGAATACCGCCGACATCAACATTTCTTACAGCAAAAACCGCTAAAATAATGCTACCCGTCATTGCTATAATAAACTGAAAACTGTCGGTTAAAGAAACGCCCCATAATCCGGATAAAGCAGAATAAAAAGTCGTAAATAACATTAAACCTGCAACGGCAACCAATTGAGAACTAAATTCAATTCCAAAAAAATGAAAAGCAGAATGACCGAAAATTGTTAAATTCGGAAACATCACCGAAAATATTTTAACCATTGCAAGATTAACCCATGCGATAACAATTGTATTCATAAAAATACCGATATAGATTGCTCTGAAACCTCTTAAAAAGCGAGAAGGTTTTCCGGAATATCTGATATTTACGAACTCAGCATCAGTTATGATGCCCGCACGTCTCCAAAGTTTTGCAAAAAAGAAAACAGTCAGCATACCTCCGAAAAGCATATTCCACCAAAGCCAATTTCCTGCAATCCCGTGTTCAGAAACTAATTCGGTAACTGCAAGCGGAGTATCTGCAGCAAAAGTTGTAGCGACCATACTTGTTCCGGCAATATACCAAGGCAATTTTCTGCCGCTTAAAAAAAAGTCATTCATCCCTTTTCCGGCACGCTTCGACATTATTAATCCGATACTTAAACTAATTAAAAAATAAACGCCGATTATCAGCCAATCAATAGTTGTAATGTGCATATCAGTATTTTATGAAATTTACACAAAAATAAAAATAAATATTGAGTTTAATCATTAAACCTTATAAATCATATTCTTTGAAAACCTTAAAATGTGTTAAAAAACATTTAATTTCCGGAGAGTTATTATATTTGCGACATAAATATAAAACAGAAAAATATGTATAATTTATTGAAAGGAAAAAAAGGATTGATTTTCGGTGCATTAAACGACAAATCTCTTGCTTGGAAAGTTGCTGAAAAAGCTTATGAAGAAGGAGCTGAATTTGTATTGACCAATACACCGGTTTCAATGCGTTTCGGAGAGATTCATGAACTTGCTGCAAAATGCAATACAATTGTTGTTCCGGCAGATGCCACAAACGTAAAAGATTTAGAAAATTTACTTGATAAAACTATGGAACATTTCGGCGGCAAAATTGATTTTATACTTCATTCGGTGGCAATGTCTTTAAACGTACGAAAAGGAAGAAATTATGATAATTTAGATTACGGATATTTAAATAAAACATTGGATATTTCAGCAATTTCATTTCATAAATTATTACAAGCTGCCAAGAAAAAAGATGCTATCAATAAATGGGGTTCGGTAGTTGCTTTATCTTATGTTGCTGCACAAAAAACCTTATATCGATATAACGATATGGCCGACGCAAAAGCTATGCTCGAATCAATTGCCAGAAGTTTCGGCTATATCTACGGAAGAGAAAAGAAAATAAGAGTTAATACCATTTCACAATCTCCGACAATGACAACTGCAGGAAGCGGAGTTAAGGGAATTGACGGATTAATGGATTTTACTGAACGTATGTCGCCCCTCGGCAATGCAACTGCCGATGAATTTGCAAATTTTTGCATCACTCTGTTTTCCGATTTAACAAAAAAGGTAACAATGCAAAATCTTTATCACGACGGCGGCTTTTCAAGTATGGGAATGAGCTTAAGAGCAATGACAATGTATAATCAGGCATTAGACAATCCCGTTGAACCGGAAAATTATGATGACTAATTTAATGCAAAAATACTGGCAAATTTAAAGTTTTATGAGCCTTTATAAACAAACCAAAAGAGACACATTGTGTGTGTCCCTTTTTCATATATTCAAAGGTTTTCAGAAATTAGGTATTTTTATCACAATAATTTTAACTGATTTTATTTTTTGCTTTTCAAAACAAATCTGTCATAAATAAGTAAACCTATTACGGTTACAAGACCTATTGCACTAAAGATATACCAAATATGGTCGGGATGATATGTATCCCATAAATATTGTGTTAACTCTGTTTTTCCCATGCCCATCTGTTTAGCAGCAGCGTCAAAATATTGATTTTGAGTAAACTCTTTGGAAATTTCTGGTAATTGCAAACCTCTTTCGGCAACAGTTCTTTTCAATAAAGATGTTTTATCGGAAATACTTTGATACACACTTCCCGACAGTAAACCTGTAAAAAGATTTCCTGCTGCTACGGGCAAAAACGAAGTTCCCATATAAAGTGCTTCTTTTCCTTTCGGAGCAATTTTACCTACATATTCCGTAAATTTAGGAGAACTTGCCATTTCGCCGATTGCAAAAATTACAATACCGAAAATAACATAAAAAGCATTATTTGTTGCAAATGCCAAACCTATACCGATTGCATTAACAATAATACCACTGATAATGGCATTTACCGGTTTCAGTCTCATTACAATTGTTGAAATCAGAACCTGAATCAAAACTATCAAACCTGCATCCAAGTTAATAATCATTTCAGGAGCAATATCTCCTTTATTAGTTCCGAAAGCATCTGCCAAAGCAGGAGAAATACTGTGTAAAGCATTATAAAGCACTGATGTATCAATCCATTGATCTAAGAAATTAGGTAAAGTATAAAATAACTGATTAAACATTGTCCAGAATCCGACCATAATAATCAAAAAAATCAATAATTTTTTATCTTGTAAAGCCGTCCAAATATTATTTAAAGAATTTCTGATAACTACCGATAATTTTTTATCTGATTTTTCTCTGTCGGGTTCTTTATACAAAAATAAAACTAAAACAAGATTTATCAAAATTGCAGCCGTTGACATATAAAAAACCAGTTTCCAACTGTTTCCGTCGCCTGAATGTCTTAATTTTGAAGCCATAAAAGGACCTATAAAACCGCCGACATTAACAATCATATAAAAAATTCCGAACCCGATTGAAGATGTACTGTCATCAGTAGTTTTTGTAACTGTTGCAGAAATAATCGGTTTAAATAAAGCCGCTCCGAGTGCTACCCATAAAAATGCGGCAAAAACCGAATAATATTCAGTAAAAATACTCATCATCAAATACCCGGAAGAATATACAACATAAGCAATAATAAGCATTTTTTTATACCCTACCCTATCGGCAATTGCTCCGGTTATAAGCGGTAAAAGATATAAAATTGCCGTAACAATACCCATCATTAAACCTTTTTGACTTTGCGAAAAACCCAAAGCACCCTGATCAGTTGAATTTGTAAGATATAATGCAAGAACAGTAAAAAGTCCGTACCATGCAACACGTTCAAACATTTCCATTGAATTCGCAACCCAAAATGTTCTCGGGAATTTTTTAATTGTTTTTCCGAATTTACTCATCTTATGTATTTTTTGTTTTCAATAATGACCTGCGAATATAGATTTTAAACATTAAAAAAAGAAAAATAATTAATTTATCAGGATAATTTTATCTTTGTAGTCTGTAAAATATACTAAATTGCATCTATGCAAACTATTAAAATAACTGACTTTTACGACGAATTCAGACCGTATAATGAAACAGAAGCACTTGAAGCCGTTAAACGAATAGCCGAGAACAATCGATTTAAACAAATATTCCGATATTTTTTTCCGAAATTAACTGACAAAACATTCTTGCAACTGATGAATTCAGTGCATTCAATAAATGATTTTCAAATGAAAATTATGCACCAAATTGCAGATCAGGTTATTCAAAACACAATTACCGGAATAAAAATCTCGGGATTAGAACATATTGACAAAAGCAAACATTATGTTTTCATTTCAAATCACAGAGATATAATTTGGGATGCTACATTATTTCAATACCTTTTAGTCGATAACGGTTTTCAAACTACAGAAATAACATTCGGAAATAACTTAATGGAAGACCCTTTGGTTCTTGATATCGGAAAAACAAATAAAATGTTTAAAGTTTATCGAAAAGGCACACCCAAAGAACTTTTAAAAAAGACAATACAACTTTCGGAATATATTCGCTATACGGTTTTCAATAAAAAACAATCCGTTTGGATTGCTCAACGCGGCGGGAGAACAAAAAACGGAAATGACAAAACACAATCGGGAGTAATTAAAATGCTCAATGCGTCCGGCACAAAATCATTTGAAGAAAATATTCGCGAACTGAACATCATTCCTTTATCCGTTTCTTATGAATTTGAACCTAATGACTACCTGAAAGTAAAAGAACTGTTAAATACACATAACGGAAAATATGAAAAAGCACCCGGTGAAGATATTAACAGTATTATTGACGCAACCTGCAACAAAAAAGGTTATGTGCATATTGCTGTCGGGAAATCAATAAATTCAAAACTTCATTTAACCGAAAAAATTTCAAGAACAAATCTTAAAGTCAATAAATTAGCTGAAATTATTGATGCTGAAATTTACAAAAATTACTATCTCTTTCCTAACAATTATATTGCCTGTGATTTATTAAAACAATCTGAGAAATATTCAGAAAATTACTCAGAAAAACAAAGAGAAAATTTTATTGCACATAAAAAAAAGCAGCTGAACAAGATAAATAATCATTCGAAAGAAGCGGAAGAATTATTTTTAAAAATTTATGCAAATCCGGTAATAAATATCAAAAAACTTAATTACACGAAAGATTAAAAACTTCTTTTTTCAGTACTTCTTTAAAATTATTAGTGTTTAAAAGCAGAATATGTTTTAAAAGCCATTTCCTTAAAAATTCGGCAAATCCGTATAAAGCAATAATATCACTTGATTTATTTTTTTCGGTAAGTTCGTAAATCTTATCTGCTAATAAATTCTCTATATCAAAATAACGCCGAATAATATCTTCAGAATATATTTTTTTCTCATAATTACAATGAAATTCTGAATAATCTTTCAATTCATTCAAAATACTGATAATTTCTTTAGTACCGGGCGCAAAATTTTCAGAAAACAACTCATCATAAAAAGTATTCGCTATTTCAAATAATTTTTTATGTTGTTTATCTATTTCAAAAATTCCGGTTTCGTAAGTTTTTTTCCAATTAAAGTGTCTCATTTTTTCATTTATTTAAAGACATATTTTTCATATCATAAGTTGCATGAACCGGCATTTTTTTACAAAACTGACTTTTTGTCTGTATTTTATTACCAATTTTATGCCGATAAAATCATCTGTTATGCCTTTTTTTCATAAAAATGATAAAAAAACCGCTCGGCATAATGATTGATAAAGTAAAACTGACAATCTGAATACTAATTAAAATAATATAAAAAAAATGGGAAAAATAATAGGTATCGATTTAGGAACAACAAATTCATGCGTTTCAGTAATGGAAGGAAATGAACCTGTTGTTATCCAAAACAGCGAAGGGAAAAGAACAACTCCTTCAATTGTTGCATTTGTCGAAGGAGGAGAAAGAAAAGTGGGAGATCCGGCAAAACGACAAGCAATTACAAATCCGGAAAAAACAATATTCTCCATAAAACGATTTATGGGAGAAACTTATGACAAAGTAAGTAAAGAAATCGGAAGAGTTTCATATAAAGTTGTAAAAGGCGAAAATAACACACCGCGTGTTAAAATTGACGACAGGTTATATACTCCGCAAGAAATTTCGGCAATGGTTCTTCAAAAAATGAAAAAAACTGCAGAAGATTTTCTCGGACAAGAAGTAACGGAAGCTGTTATTACCGTACCCGCTTATTTCAGCGATTCGCAAAGACAAGCAACCAAAGAAGCCGGAGAAATTGCCGGTTTAACGGTAAAGAGAATTATTAACGAACCTACTGCCGCTGCTTTAGCATACGGCTTAGATAAAAAACAAAAAGACGAAACTATTGCTGTTTTCGACCTCGGAGGCGGAACATTTGATATTTCAATTTTGGAACTCGGCGACGGTGTTTTTGAAGTAAAATCAACAAACGGTGATACACATCTCGGCGGTGATGATTTTGATCAAATGATAATCAACTGGTTAGCAGAAGAATTTCTAAAAGATGAAAACATTGATTTAAGAAAAGATCCGATGGCTCTTCAACGATTGAAAGAAGCTGCCGAAAAAGCAAAAATAGAACTGTCAAGTTCAACAAGCACCGAAATTAATCTTCCGTATATTATGCCTGTTGACGGAATACCTAAACACTTGGTAAGAACTTTAACAAGAGCAAAATTTGAACAACTGGCAGACAGTTTAATTCAAAAAGTAATTGAACCCTGTAAAATTGCAATGAAAGATGCCGGAATTTCAAATTCGGATATTGACGAAGTTATTCTTGTCGGCGGTTCAACCAGAATTCCTGCGATTCAAAAAGTTGTGGAAAATTTCTTCGGAAAAACACCCTCAAAAGGTGTAAATCCGGATGAAGTTGTTGCCGTAGGTGCTGCTATTCAGGGCGGTGTATTATCAGGTGATGTAAAAGATGTTTTATTGTTGGACGTTACTCCGCTTTCCCTCGGTATTGAAACAATGGGCAGTGTTATGACAAAATTAATCGAGTCTAACACAACCATTCCTACAAAAAAATCACAAACTTTTACAACTGCTGTTGACAATCAACCTTCCGTAGAAATTCATGTGTTACAAGGTGAAAGAGCAATGGCTCATGACAATAAATCTATCGGACGTTTTCATTTAGACAGTATTCCTCCGGCACCGAGAGGTGTTCCGCAAATTGAAGTAACTTTTGATATTGATGCCAACGGTATTTTAAATGTTTCGGCAAAAGACAAAGGAACAGGTAAAGAACAAAAAATCAGAATTGAAGCATCTTCGGGCTTGTCTGACGAAGAAATTCAAAAAATGAAAGATGAAGCTGCCGCAAATGCCGATGCCGATAAAAAAGCAAAAGAAAAAATTGATAAAATCAATCAGGCAGATTCTTTAATCTTCCAAACAGAAAAACAACTGAAAGAATTCGGAGACAAATTACCGGCTGATAAAAAAGGACCGATTGAAGATGCTCTGAAAAAATTGAAAGATGCACACAAAAGTGAAGATTTGGATGCTATTGACAAAGCTATGAATGAGCTGAATACGGTTTTTCAGGCAGCATCGCAGGAAATGTATAACCAAGGCGCACAAGGCGGTGCACAAGGTGCAAATTTTCAAGATGCAAACATCAATAATCCGTATGCTGATCAAGCAGGAACCGATGATGAAAAGAAAAACAATGAAGATGACATTCAAGATGTTGATTATGAAGAAGTGAAATAAACAAGCAAATAATAATAATTGATTAAGAAAGCCGGCTAATGTCGGCTTTCTTATTTCTTCCGTTCCGGTAACCTGAACTTGATATAAGATTTACCTCACAGAAAAACAAAAATCGATTAGATTTGGGTTGAAAATCGTAAAATTATAACAGTTTATTATGAAAGATTTTCTGTTCAAAGATGATGTGCTTTTGTTTTTCCTTTTAAAAATTTCAACAATTAACTCCTAAAATTTACCAAACTTTCTTGAATTATCCCGATAATACTGCAAAAATTTGTTTTGTTTAGATGCTAATTAGATACTGTGAACAAATATTATATCGAACTCAAGTTATTATTTAAAATTCAAAAAATCCGAACAAAAAAACAGTATTTTAAGATTTAAATAAATTTTAAAACTATTTTTGTATAATGCGAGAAAATATAACCATATCCGAAAATTTTTTACACTACATATGGAAAAATAAACTTTTCCGTTCTGAAAATATGACCGACGCTGACGGCAATCATATTAAAGTTCTCTCGACCGGAACATTAAACACCGATGCCGGACCCGATTTTTTTAATGCAAAAATAAAAATCGGGGATACAATTTGGGCAGGAAATATTGAAATCCATCTCCGTTCATCCGATTGGTATAAACACAATCATCATAAAGACCATGCATATAATAATGTCATTCTGCACCTTGTTATCGAAAATGATAAAGATTGTTATTCTGCTGATAACAAATTAATTACAATAAGTACTTTAAACTATGCCAATAATCTTTTTGAACAATATAAAAATTTAATTAATAACTAGCAAGAAATTTTATGCAGTAATTTTATACTCAAAATTGACAAATTTTATCTGAACAGTTGGTTATCATCTATACTCATTGAACGAGCCGAACAAAAAACAGCTTACGCAAAAAGTTTATTCGATTTTAAAACAGCCGATTGGGAAGAAATATTTTATATCCTAACAGCACGAGCTTTCGGATTTAAAGTAAATGCCTTACCATTCGAACTGCTGGCAAAATCACTTCCGCTTAAAATGCTTGCTAAGCACAAAAACAACAAATTTCAACTCGAAGCCCTGCTTTTCGGTCAAGCCGGAATGTTAAACGATGATGAAATAAATGACGACTATTATCTTCAACTGAAAAAAGAATATCATTTTCTGAAAGCAAAATACAAATTGCAAGCAATTGAAAAGCATTTATGGAAATTTTTACGTATCCGACCGTCTAATTTTCCGACAATAAGAATAGCTCAATTTGCCGATTTAATTTTTAAATCTTCACATCTTTTTTCAAAGGTTTTAGAGATAAAAAAAGTAAAAGAACTTGAAACACTATTCTTTATCGAAGCAGGCAACTATTGGAAAACACATTATAAATTCGGAAAAGAAACACGTTTTAAAGACAAAAAAATAGGCAAAACAGCCCTGAATTCAATAATAATCAACACCGTTATACCTGTTTTGTTTCTTTACGGAAAAGAAAAAGACAAACCCGAAACTATTGAAAAAGCAATTAGTTTTCTTGAAAATATCAAACCCGAGAAAAATAATATCGTAAAAAAATGGGAAAATACAGGTTTAAAAATAAAAAACGCTTATTTTTCGCAAGCATTAATTCAACTTTATAACGAATATTGTATTAAAAAAAGATGTTTAGATTGCAGAATAGGACATCTTTACCTTCAAAATAAAAAAGCAGATGTCTAAAGAATTCAGAAATATATATATTGCCTCAATCTTTCTCCTGTTTATATTTGTATCAGGAGTTTCCGGTTTTATTTTAATTGAAAACTACACATTTACCGAAGCTGTATATATGACAATTTTAACGATGTCAACAGTGGGCTTCGGAGAAATAAAGCCGTTATCAACTCACGGAATGATTTTTACTGTTGTTCTGATTATTACAAGTTTAGGAATTTTCGGATATTTTTTAACTTCGGTTACCCGAATATTTATTGACGGTGATTACAAAAAAGCAATAAAACATTATTACAAATTAAAAAAATTAAAGAAATTGAAAAATCATATAATAGTTTGCGGTTTCGGTCGAAACGGAAAAAAAGCCGTCAGCGACCTTTTGGAAATAAACAAAAAAGTAGTTGTTATTGATAACAATAATAAAGTTATTAGTACTGACACAAACGATAACATTCTTAAAAACAAAAATTTAACAATAATTCACGGTGATGCTGCCAATGAAGAAACACTTGAAAAAGCAAATATAAAAAATGCAAAGGCAATACTTACAACTTTGCCTAATGATGCTGAAAACCTACTTATTGTATTAACCTCAAGAGATTTAAATGCAGACTTAACAATTATTTCAAGAGTTTCAGATGAACATTCGTTTAAAAAATTGAAACGTGCCGGAGCCGATAATGTTATAATGCCGGATATTGTAGGCGGTGCCAGAATGGCAAAACTCATTACCGAGCCTGATATTGTAGAATTTCTGGAGCAAATTATGTTACGTGAAGGACAGGATGTAAATCTGGAAGAAATTTCCTGCGATGATTTGGCAGCTTGTTTTGTTAACAGCACCATTGCAAATTTAGATATTCGAAAAAAAACAGGCGCAAACATCATCGGATTAAAACTAAAAGACGGAACATATCTTTTTAATCCTAACGGTGATATTGAACTCAAAAAAGAAAATAAACTTTTTGTGCTCGGAAGAAATGATCAAACTGACAAACTAAAATCATTACTCGAAAGCGGTCATTATTTTGATTAATAATATAATAATTATTTTATATTTTTATTTTTTATCAAACTGCGTTTTAACAAAGTCGTATAAATAGGTTCATTACCTAATTGAGCCGTAACAACCGAAGCCGTAACAGTTGAAATTATCAAAGGCAGTATCATTTCATAATTCGATGTCATTTCTACGGCTAAAACCAAACCTGTCAACGGTGCTCTGACAGTTGAGGCAAAAATTGCCGCCATTCCGGCAACGGCAAAAATACCCGCTTGAGAAATAAGTTCCGGGAAAAAATAATCGGCAATATTTCCGAATAACATTCCGAAAATAACACCGAGTGCAAGCAAAGGAGCAAATATACCGCCGGGAACACCGGTACCGTAACTAAAAATCGTAAGCAAAAATCTTCCGATAAATAAAACAATCAAAACTTTAAAACTCAAAGAATTATCCAAAACCATCCGGATTGTTCCGTATCCGCCTCCAATCATATCAGGGCTTATAATCCCCGCAACGGTAATTAAAATACCGATAAAAATAATGCTCAAAAATAAATATGTTCTTGATAAACTCCGAAAAAAATTAAGCGTCAAAATTACTGATTTATTAAATAAATAGCCTATAAAACTGAAGAAAAAACCTAAAAGCAGAAACATCCAAATAAGGGAAATATCGGGTGTAGGAAAAATAGTCATTCGTATAACCGGATCGGCACCGATTAACAAACGAACTATTAAATCTGCCGTCCCGGAGGCGACCATAATCGCAGCAACCGAAAAAAACGTATGCTTAAAGTGCCCGTGCATTTCTTCAATAACAAAAATTATTCCCGCAAGCGGTGCATTAAAAGCACTTGCCAAACCGGCTGCCGCACCCGCCGATACCAAAGGATTTGTTTCGTCAGCAGGTTGTTTAAAAACATCTTCCGTCATTTTTCCCATATTGGCACCGATTTGAATAGTCGGTCCCTCGCGACCCAATAACATTCCGCTTCCCAAAGAAAACAATGACGCAAAAAATTTAATCGGCAATACTTTTTTCCAACGCAAAGGTTTAATGCCGTCTAATGCACCTTCAATTTCCTGAACCCCGCTGCCGGATGTCTCGGGAGCATATTTCTTAACTAAAAACAAAGAAACAGTTATTCCCGTAATCCCGAGAAACAGAGGTAATAACCAACTTACGAAACCGGAATGTTCGATATTTGCATATAAACCTGTTCTGAAATTATCAATATAGCCCAAAATAAGTCGAAATACAGAACCTGTAATCCCTACGATTATCCCGATTATAAATGCAAAAAATATTAATTTAAAATTTTTACTGCCTGCATCCGTAAACCGTTGATCACTTTTCCAAGACTTTAAATATCCCATTTTCTAATTCCTCTTTTTTGATTGAAGGTTTGCAAAGTTATTAATTCTTTGCATTCTCTTTGGAAATATCCAAAAGTTTTATCATTTTTACAAACCCTTAATTTAAAAATTTGAAAAAAAAACTCATCATAATTGCAGGACCTACAGGTATCGGAAAAACCGATTTAAGTATTGAACTTGCTCAAATGCTTGATACTTATATAATATCCGCAGATTCACGACAAATATACAAAGAATTGAAAATCGGAGTGGCTCGTCCTTCCGAACAAGATTTATCAAAAGTTAAGCACTTTATGATTGCGAATAAATCAGTTTTCGACTATTACAGTGCCGGAAAATACGAATTAGAAGTCCTTGATATTCTGAAAGATATATTTAAAGAGAAAAATACGGCACTTTTAGTCGGCGGTTCGGGAATGTATATTGATGCCGTTTGCAAAGGCATTGATGCCCTGCCCGATGCCGACCCGGAAATACGAAAAAAACTGACCGAAAAATACGAAAAAGAAGGTATCGAAAGCCTGCGTTTCGACCTTAAACGATTAGACCCCGAGCATTACGAAATCGTAGATTTAAACAATTCGAAAAGACTTTTAAGAGCCGTAGAAGTTTGCCTGCAAACCGGAAAAACTTACACTTCTTTTCTTACAAAACCGAACAAAGAACGCAACTTTACAATTCTGAAAATCGGTTTAGAAAGGGAAAGAAAAGAACTTTACGACAGGATAAATCGCAGGGTTGATTTAATGATTGAAGACGGACTTGTTGAAGAAGCAAAAAAATATTACAAATACAAGCATCTTAATTCTTTAAATACCGTGGGATACAAAGAACTTTTTGCTTATTTTAACGGAGAATACAATTTAGAAGAAGCAATACGACTTATAAAACGTAATTCCCGAAGATATGCAAAACGCCAAATCACTTGGTTTAAAAGAGATAAAGAAATCAGCCGGTTTCATCCGGATGAAAAACAAAATATTTTAAAGTTTTTTTCGGAGCATACTTAGAGTTTGCTGAAAAACGCTAATATATCTGTGTTTCAGTTACTTGTAAGATTACTTACAAATACAAGTGCAAGGTTTTTAATTCATTTCACCCTATTTCCTTGCATTTGTGTAAAATGTTGATAGTCATCGTATCACTATTTCAATTTAAGTGAAACAGGCTTAAGTTTAACAGGCTGTTTGTTAACACATTGATACGATGACTTGCGGATTTAAGGTATTTAGATACTGTGTTAAAATTTTACCGAAATATTTGCAGCAAACCATCAATTCCTTTTATCAAAACCCCACATCAATTTATCACGAATATTATCAAAAAAAGTATTACCTTCAATTCTTACGGTTTTGATTTTAAAATCTGCGGCTTTTATGCAAATTTTTGTATTTTTTTCAACAACAACCGATTGCGAATCAATTGAAAGCAAATAATTTTCGGCTCTGCCGGAAACTTTTATGGTAATATCGTAATTATCGGGCAGCACAATAGGACGAACGGTAAGGTTATGCGGAGCAATCGGAGTGATAATAAAATTGCTTGAACCCGGAACAACAATAGGTCCGCCCAAACTCAAAGAATATGCCGTAGAACCGGTAGGTGTTGCAAGTATCAGTCCGTCAGCCCAGTAGGTATTCAGATATTCACCGTTTACATAAACTTTAATCGTAATCATAGAGCCCGAATCACGCTTCAAAACCGTAACTTCATTCAATGCAAAATTAAAATCTTTAAAATATTTCTTATCGGTTTTTACCTCCAGCAAAGTCCTGTCTTCCGTAATATACCTGTTTTCAAAAATTGCTTTTAATGCTTGCGGAATTTCTTCTTTTGAAATATTTGCCAAAAAACCCAATCTGCCGCTGTTAATCCCCACAATGGGGACTTCGGTATTTCTGACAAACGAAACGGCATCTAAAAAAGTTCCGTCGCCGCCTATGCTGAAAACAATATCCGGCAAATTATTTTCGGAAAATGCTTCGCTGAACAACGAATGAACAGCAGGAATATCTGTGCAATTTTTTGAAATAAAACGAAAATACGGCTCATAAATAACAATCTCAGCATTGTTTTCTTTCAGAATTTTAAAAAAGTTGCTTAAAACACTTTTAAAATCATCATTAAAATTTTTACCGAATATTGCTGCTCTCATAACTTTATACTTTCAACTTTTCCCATTTAACTTTTAACTTTCTGCTCTACACTCCCTAAACCGCCTCTTCAATTTTAATTAAATTATTCAAAATAGCATAAACGGTAAGCCCTGAAACTGTTTTTATTCCTAATTTCTTTGTAATATTTTTTCGATGTGTTATTACCGTATGCGGGCTTATAAACAAAGTTTCGCCTATTTCTTTATTTGTTTTTCCCAAAGCAATTTGTTTTACGACTTCTTTTTCCCGTTCAGATAAATTTTCCGACAAGTTATCATCTTTTTTCGGTTTTATTTCATTTATTAAAGATTGTATTTTTTCAACAATCAAAGACTTCGGTTCATCAACGGAAATTTTTAAATCAAAAACGGAAAAATTATCTGCTTCTCGCCTTGTTCCTACAAAGACTATCAATTTTAGATCTTTAAACTTTTTCCTTATGTCCAAAATAAGTTCGGGAACAGCATCAATTAATTTTGCATTGATAATTAAAACATCCGGTTTTATTCCCGATATATTTTTCAATAAATTTTCAACATTATGCAGCTCATTAACAACTCCTGTTTCATAGAAATTACTGATAATTTGCATTAAACCCGAACGAATAATATACGACTTCTCAACAATAAGAAATGAAAGTTTTGCTGCCATTAATTTCTGTTTTTTAGTTCTGTTTCCATTCTTTCGGCAACAGGTATAACAACATTATTCTCTAACTCGGTATGGTCGGTCAAATCTTTTTCCAACTTGAATATTTCAATAAGTATCTGCTCCGTAACATCCTGATTTTTCGCTGGTTGCAAATACTTTATTATTATATTTTTTAAATCAAGCAAAGATGAATTTAACTCATCATGTGTTTCTGCATAATCTTTTATCGATTTTGTTTTTAATTTTTCAAGAAGTGAAGATGCTGTTTTTCCGGTATTATTATAATTTTGTTCCAATTCCAAAACATAAGGATATATTTCTGTCTCTTCATTTGCCGTATGTTCAGTAACTTCTTTTCTGTATTGACTGAAAAATTTCTTTAATACATTCTTATTTTTCACATTATCCTCTTCTTCCCACTCTAACGAATCAATTAAATTCTCAATAAACGGAAGTTTCACTTTATTATAATAATAATGAGACTTCAACAAATAGCTAACAGTCAGAGATAAAGACATATTCCTAAGCTTTTCATAGGGATTATAATCCTTATCATTAAAAGCGTTAACTATTTCGAGAAAAAAATCAGTATGAATGCCGTATTGTTTACATATTTGCTCTACATTCTTGTCTCCGAAGCCAAATTTTATTCCGAAACGAGAAATAATCGGTATCAAATGATAATTTTGAAGAATAACATCTGCCGGTTTTATATTTTTTGTAATAAGCATTTTTTTACAAATTTAGTTTTAATTTTAAATCCTTGACTTTTTACTTTATAAATTTCCAATTCTAATGAGCCCAATCCGGAAAAATATTAATATCAATTCCAAAAATATGTTGTCCCCAAAAATATACAGTTGCACTCACAATTAACACACCGACCATATTCAATATAAAACCTGTTTTCATCATTTCTTAAATACGAATTTTATTTGTTCCGAAAATAATGGCATTCGGCGGAGTTGCTACAGGCAGCATAAATGCTAACGATGCGGCAAGCGTTCCGGTAATCATCAGCAGTAAAGGGTTCATTTTTAAAGAGATAGACAAACTTGCAAGTATCGGCAAAATCATTTGTGTTGAAGCCGTATTTGAAGTTAATTCGGTTAAAAAGGACATAAATAAAGCCACAATAATAATTATAACAAACGGATGAACTCCGGAAAGTACAGTTAACAATTCTCCGAGCCGGTCAGTTAAACCGGAAACTTTAAACCCCTTTGCCAAAGCAAAACCGCCGCCGAAAAGCAAAATTATATGCCAAGGCAGTTTTGCAAAAATTTCATTATCTAAAATACGTTTTTTCTCCTTTGATTTTGACGGAATCAGAAATAATACAGAAGCAACGAATATTGCAACGGTTCCGTCATTCAAATATTCGGGATTTTTAAATAAAGAAGCCCAGCCAGGAATATGAATTCCGAAATTAAACCCGTTTCTGAAAATCCATAAAAAAGCCAGAACTATAAAAGCCGTAAAAACAACTTTTTCTTCATAGCTTGCTTTTCCTAATGCTGCGTATTGATCTTTAAAAACAGTATTCCCTTTAACTTTTTCCTTTTCGGAAGGTTTATATTTAAAATATAATATCAGCCAAACCGCAATCAGCATAATAAAAGATACAGGCAATGCAAATACAAACCATTGTGAAAAAGATATTTCCGGGGCACCGGGGAAATTTAACGCAAAAATCTTTGTAAAAGCCAAATTCGGCGGTGTACCTATTAATGTTGCTATTCCGCCTACCGATGCTCCGTAAGCAATACTCAAAAGCAAACCGATTGAAATTTTCTTTGCATCCTCAGGGTTTAGATATTCGGCAAATTTGTATATCAGCGACATAGCAACCGGCACCATCATCATTGCCGTTGCCGTGTTCGACATCCACATTGACAGAAAGGCAGTTGCAAACATAAATCCAAAAAGAATTTTTCCGAAACCGCTGCCGGAAACGGATAATATTTTTAAAGCAATTCTTTTGTGTAAATTATGTTTTTCCATTGCAAGTGCAACCAAAAAACCGCCGACAAATAAAAAAATTATACTGTTAAAATATTCCGACGAAACCGCTTTGCCGTTCATAATACCGAAAGCAGGGAACAAAACAACCGGTAAAAGTGCCGTTACGGCTACCGGAACAGCTTCCGTAATCCACCAAACAGCCATCCAAACGGCTATTGCAAGCGTTGAAGTTACTTCCGGCTTACCGGGTTCTAAATCAACAAAAAGTAAAATTAAAACAGCAGATAAAACACCGGTAATCAGTCCTATTTGTTTACTGACAGTATTTTTGTTTTCTTTCGGCATTTATTTATTAAAACTTAAATACAAATTTAATATAAAGTTATTAGTATTTTTAATTTTTCACAGTAAAAATTGTTATGTAAAGTAAAATACAGATTCACATAAAAATAATTACTTTTGCTTAAATATCTTATTTTAATGAAAACACATATTTTAATTTTAGTTTTTTTTCTTTCTGCAGGATCGGTTTTTTCACAAAGCAGTTTATCGGTTCGTTTATTAACGATATCTGCGCATCCTTTTGCAAAACAGAATTTACCCTTACATCAAAATAAAATTGACAATAAAGGATACTTCACTTTTGAACCGGGACTAATATTTTCATACGACCGTTTTATTGCAAAAAAATTGTCTTTCAGAATATCAACTTCCGTAATGAACGACAGATATAACACACTCGCCGGATACAGCCAAATAATGTTAAAATATAAAGTTTTAAAATATTACAAACATTCATTTTATATAGGTTTCGGTCCTGCAATTCATTACGAAACTGATAAAACCGGAACGGAAGGCTGGGTAAATGAAGCAAATTACAAACAATCAGGAAATACTTTATATAAAGTTTCGTGGTTGAGCGGTATGGCTGAATACAATTATTATTTAACAAAAAAAATTGACTTAGCCGTAACTTTAAATCACACACATTCACGTTCTTTAGGTTTAAGTATCGGTGTCCGTTTCGATATTCCCGATCCGAACGGAAAAGGTTGTGATTGTCCGAGCTTCAGATAGCAGCTTGCGTAAAATAATATTCATCCGATGACTTAGAGTCATCGGATGAATATTATAATAATTCTTTATTATCTTTAAAAGATGAAAAAAGCAATACTCATAATTTTAATAATTTTTATAAATAATACTGTTTTTTCTCAAACTTTATCTACAAAAAACAAAAGAGCAATTGAATATTTTAACAAAGCATTAAAATATTACAACTCTTATAATTATAAAGAAGCCGTTTATTGGTCGGAAGCGGCATTAGATAAAGATAAAAAATTTATTGAAGTATATTATTTATTATCTGACATTTACGGAGAAAACAAACTTTATGATAAAAAAATACTTGCCCTTAAAAAAGCAATCAGCATAAAACCTCAAAAAAGTGCTTTGGCTTATTTTACACTTGCAAAAACCGAACTTTCAATCGGAAGATATGAAGATGCAAAACAAGATTTTGAACTGCTGAAAAAATATGATGTGCAAAAACGGTATTTAAAAAGTATCAATAAATACGTAACAAAATGTAATTTCGGAATTGAAGCAATGAAGCATCCGGTAAATTTCAAGCCTGTTAACCTCGGGAAAAATATCAATTCGCAATATGACGAATATCTGCCCAGTCTCACCGCCGATGAGCAAACCTTAATATTTACTCGCCTGATACCTTCCGGAAAAATTTCTTATGACGGGACTGTTGAGAAACAAGAAGATTTTTATTTTTCAAAAAAAGTAAACGGTATTTTTTCAAAAGCAAAAGCTTTAGGCTCACCCTTAAACACTTTAGGAAACGAAGGAGCACAATCAATTTCGGCAGACGGCAAATTGTTATTTTTTACATCCTGCGAATACGACAGGGGAAAGTCTTATCACGGACTTACATTCGGAAGTTGCGATATTTTCGTATCGCATAAAACAGGCAAAAAATGGAGCAAACCGAAAAATCTCGGCAAACCCGTAAACAGCAAATATTGGGAATCACAACCCTCATTCTCCTCCGACGGAAAAACATTGTATTTTGCATCAAATCGCCCCGGCGGAAAAGGCGGTATTGATATTTGGAAAACCGTAATGAAAAAAGACAGCAGTTGGTCGCAACCCGTAAATCTCGGAGATACAATTAATACTTCCGGACACGAACAATCGCCTTTTATTCACTACGATAATAAAACATTATATTTTGCTTCGAACGGACACCCCGGAATGGGAAAATCCGACTTATTTTTAAGCCGAAAAGACAGCACAGGACATTGGGAAAAACCACAAAACCTCGGTTACCCGATTAATACTTTCGACGAAGAAGTCAGTTTGGTATTAAACGCAAAAGGCGATAAAGCTTATTTTGCATCCTCAAAAAAATCGGAATTCGGAGGTATTGATTTATACACTTTTGAAATGACAAAAGAAAATAAACCGCAACAAGTTACTTATATTCAAGGAGTTGTTTACGACAAAGAAACTTCTAAAAGATTATCTTCCGTTATAAAACTGATAAATCTTAAAACTCAAAAAGAGGTTGCTCTTGCTTCTTCAGATGAGCTGACAGGCAGATATTTAGTATGCCTTCCTGCCGGAGAAAATTTTGCATTCACCGTTTCAAAATCGGGGTATTTATTTTTTTCGGAGAATTTCAGTGTGCAAAAAAACGATGACAGTTTAAAAACTTATCATTTCGACATTCCTTTATCGCCCGTTAAAAAAGGAGAAAAAACTATACTGAAAAACATATTTTTTGATACCGATTCTTACGAGCTAAAAAAAATATCTTTTATCGAACTCGATAATCTTGTTAAATTTATGAGGAACAACCCTAAAGTAAAAATTGAAATAGGCGGACATACCGACAATACCGGAAACGAGCAACACAACAGAGAATTATCTCTGAAAAGAGCAAAATCGGTTTATAACTACCTGATTAAAAGGAATATAGAAAAAGCAAGATTAACATATAAAGGTTACGGAAGCAAATATCCGGTTGAAAAAAATGATACGGAAGAAGGCAAACAAAAAAACAGGAGAACGGAAATTAAGGTTTTATAATCTGATACAGCATATAATTTATATAAAAACCGGAGAAAATTTTGTTTTCTGAAAAAATAAATGTAATTTTACAGTATTAAAAATGTAATTTTACATACTATGAAAAAATACAAACAAACAATCCATGAAAAAACTATAACTGAAGAATCATCAGTTGCATACTATCCTAAAAGCAAAACCGAACAAGTTGCATATAAAAAAAATAAAATTTTAGAGGAAATCAACAAGCACGAAGAATCTTATAAAATATTAGATAATATATTTAAAATCACAAATTTGCCCAACAATAAGCTTGCAAAATACATCTACGAAATGACACCGAAAACACTAGCTTCATATAAGCAAAAAAGAAGATACTTTAGTGCAAAAGTAAATGAAATCAGCATAAAAGTTACTGCTCTTTATAAAAAAGGTATTGATGTTTTTATCACTAAAGAAAAATTTAATTCTTGGTTGGGAAAAAACAGTTTCGGTTTAGGGAATGTAAAACCTATAAATCTTCTAAGTACTTCAACCGGAATAGATTTAGTTTATGAAGAGCTTGTAAGAATTGAGTTTGGAGATAATGCCTGATGGAAGTTTTCAGAATTACCAAAGAAAAATTTTCTCATAATCTTTATGCTTCGGGTTATGCCGGCAGATGGAACTCTGAGGGAGATTATGTAATTTATTCAGCTTCTTCAAGGTCTTTGGCTGCTCTCGAAAATATTGTTCATATGGGAACCGTTGAATTGATAAGCTTTTACAGAGTTATGGTAATTTATATTCCCGACGATATTCCGATTGTAAGAATTAATGAAAAAGATATGCCGAAAAATTGGTTTTTAAAAGGCGAAAAAGGTTTTGAAATTTGCAGAACTATCAGTGATTCTTGGTATAACTCGATAAAATATTTAATAATGCAAGTTCCGTCTGTTATCGTAAAAAATGAATTTAATTATATTATAAATACTAAACATCCTGATTTTAAAAAAGTACAACTCATTAACTCTGAACCTTTCTTTTTTGATTACAGAATAAAAGATTAATATTAGTTACAAAAAAATATTTTATGTTATGTTTAAAAAACAAATAATAATATTAATACTAAATCTTATTGTCGTAAGCAGTGTAAGTGCAACTAATTATAATATTGACAGCTTATTACGTAAATTAAAAACAGAACAAACAGATACTTCAAAAATAATAATCTTAAATGAATTAAGCCGAGAATATCTAAAATCAGACTTTAATAAAGCTCTGGAATATGCAAAAAAAGCTTTAAATCTCTCAAAAGAAATTAACAATAAAAAAAGTATTGCACTGTCATACAGCTATATGGCTTATGCACAATATCGCCTCAATAATTTTGAAGATGCAAAAATAAACATCAACAAAGCCCTTGTTATATATGAAATTTTGAAAGATAAATTGCGTATTTCCAAATGTTATTCTTTTATTTCTCAAATTCATTACGCACTCCAGGAATACTCAAAAGCTGTTGAATGGGTGAATAAATCAATTCAAATTAAAACAGATAATAATTTATCCGACGAACTTGAAATTAACTATCTGACACTCGGAGCAATATATCAAAAAAAGGGGAAATATGAACTTGCCCTCGAAAATTTATTTAAAGCGGCGGATTATTATGATAAAAACGGAAATCCAAACGGAAAAGCATCAGTTTATAACAACATTGCCGTAACTTACAGAAAATTAAATGATCTTGAAGCGGCAGAAAAATATTACTTAAAATCTTTAACATTGTATAAAAAGGATAATGAAACGTTCGGAGAACTGAAAATATACAACAATCTTGCTGTTTTATACGAACAAACAAATCGTAAGGATAAAGCAGTTGAGAATTACAAAAAAGTTTTGCAACTGAGTAAAGAGATGAACTATATGGGCGGTATTGCCATGGCACAAATTAACATGGCAGGTATTTTTATTGAACACGGCGGCGATTTGGAAAAAGCATATAAACTACTTTCAGAAGCCGAAAAGATTTGCAAAGAGATAAAAGATAACTATAAACTTGCTTTTACATACGGGCTTAAGGGACAATACTTTGCAAAAATGGACAACTATACAAATGCTGTATATTATACAAATAAAGCATATAAACTTGCAGTTGAAATAAAGTCTGAAAATGACAAAGCAGATATGGCTTTACAACTTTCGGAATTTTATCAAAAACAAAATGATTATAAAAATGCTCTGAAATATTTTCAAATTTATCACAACACGAACGACAGTATTTTCAATATCGAAAAAGCAAGAAAAATTGAAGAACTAAAAACACGTTTTGAATTAGAAAACCAAGAAAAAGAACTTAAAATAAAAGAACAAAAAATAAAAATCCTCGAAAAAGAACAAAAAATAAACTCCATAAAAAGTTATTTGAGTCTTTTCGGTAAAATTGTAATTTTTGCGGTAATTATTTTTATTATTCTCTTTTACAGAAAGAAATTAAAGCGACAAAAAGAACTCTCTGAAAAAAATAAAAAATTTGCAGAATCAGAAAAACGTATGTTAAAATTAGAAGTTTTATCAAAAAAAATTAAAACCGAGCAATTAGAAAAAGAAGTCGAATACAAAAACAAAGAACTTCAAAATTTTGCACACTATATTATTGATAAAAATGAATTTATAATTAAAATACAAAAAGATTTAAAAAGAATTAAGAAAAATATTTCAGAAAAAAATATCGGCAACAATTTGCAAGCAATCTTAATTGAAATTAACAACAAAATTCAACTTGTTAGAAACCACGAAGAATTCCTTGCACATGTTGATCAAATTAACGATAATTTCTATTTTAAATTAAAAAATAAATTTCCAGGCATAACAGAACACGAACAAAGATTAACATCTCTGTTAAAAATAGGATTATCATCAAAAGAAATTGCTTCTATCCTTCATATCACGTCAAAAAGTGTTGATACAAACAGATACCGTTTAAGAAAAAAATTGGGATTAAGCCAAGATGCCAACTTAAACGATTTCTTACAAAATTTTTAAAATTGAGATATCCAGACAGTCAAACTACTTATAACAAGCTATATACAAAATTCACTGTAGAGATATAATTTTCAACTATTTTTTTTATGTAGTAATTGTGTTAATATTATTTTTTTGCTTTACACATTTTTTCACCTTTTATTTGTAAAAAATTTTCAACAAAAAAATATGAAAAAAATAGCTTTACTTTCCGTTGTATTATTATTTGCAAGTAATCTTTTTGCAATAAATACACCCACACAAAGTTCACCTTACAATAACAGCACAGGTATAAATCCGCAAGTATCTTTATTCCTTAATCACGTTTCCGGTGCAACAGACTATGATTATCAATTAGATACAACAGCAACTTTTGATTCGCCCGATTTGCAAACTTTTTCCCATTCAAGCTCTTATTCGGGTTGGACAGTCTCTGACTTAAGATACGAAAAAAAATACTTTTGGCGTATAAGAGCAAGAAACTCAACAGACACTTCCGGATGGAGTTCTGTTTGGAATTTTACGACAAAAAATTACGGTGTAACATTACAAAGCCCTTATAATAACGTTACGAATATAAATCTGCAAGTTTCATTATTTATAAACAGAATAACCGGCTCAGAAAACTATGATTACCAATTAGATACCCTGCCGACTTTTGATTCGCCGGATTTACAAACATTTACGCATTCAAATTCTTATTCGGGGTGGACAGTTTCAGATTTACGTTACGGACAAAAATATTATTGGCGTGTAAGAGGTCGTAATGATACAGATACTTCGGTGTGGACTTCGGCATGGAATTTTACGACAAAAAATTACGGCGTAACATTAAGCAATCCGACAAACGGAGCAACCGGTATCTCAACAACAAACTCACTATACATAAATAAGGTTACCGGCTCAGAAAATTACGATTATCAGTTAGATACCGTTCCTGCTTTTAATTCGCCGGATTTACAAACATTTACACATTCAGATTCTTATTCGGGGTGGACAGTTTCAAATTTACGTTACGGACAAAAATATTATTGGCGTGTAAGAGGTCGTAATGATACAGATACTTCGGCGTGGACTTCAGCGTGGAATTTTACGACTTTAAATAATGTTACACCCGACAGCCCCGCAAATAATTCAACGGGAAAAAATACTTCAACGGCAATTATCTGCGACAGAGAAAGCGGAAACACAAGTGCCGACAATTATGAATTTGAAATGGATACAACGGCAAACTTTAACTCTCCGTTACACACAATCGAACACGGAAATACATACAGCAGCTATTGGATTTACAAATATAATTCTAATCTGCATTACGGAACAAAATACTATTGGCGAGTTAGAGTAAGAAATGCCGCTGACACTTCGCAATGGTCGGAAATTTGGAACTTTACGACTTTAAACAGCATAACTCTTAATTATCCGACTGATAATTTAACCGGTGTCAGCATCACGCATTGGATAGCCTGC
Organism: Bacteroidota bacterium; assembly: GCA_024277895.1. GTDB lineage: Bacteria > Bacteroidota > Bacteroidia > Bacteroidales > JAADGE01 > JAADGE01. The sequence continues at coordinate 49,016 of JAJRUH010000002.1, forward strand.
GATGAAGAAACTACAAATACAGACCCGTCAAATTATGAATTTGAAATGGATACGGTTTCTACTTTTAACTCTCCTTTATTTGAACACACAACCGGAAACTATCACAGCAGTTCTTGGATTTATAAAACAAATTCGGGTTTACGCTACGGACAAAAATATTATTGGCGTGCAAGAGTCAAAAATGCAAATGATGTATCCGATTGGTCATCTGTTTGGAATTTTACTACCGATTATGAAATGACAACTCCTCCGGAATTAGTTGCTCCGGCAAATAACAGCACCGACATTCCTTACACTTCATTTTCAATAGATTGGAACGAAATAACCGGAGCAAATCAATATCAATATCAAATAAGCACGACCAATGATTTTTCAACAACTGTAATAAACGGAAAAACATCATTAACAGATAGAACTATTTCAAATCTTCAACCCAATACTACATATTTTTGGCGAGTAAGAGGTGAAAACAGCAACGGATATTCTCCGTGGTCGGAAATTTGGAGTTTTACAACCGAAACAGTTGCTTTAACGGCTCCCGTATTAATCAGCCCGTCAAATAATGCTACAGAAACAGATTATGCTTCCGTAAATTTTAATTGGCAAGATGTTTTTGGTGCAAATGAATATAATTTTCAAATTTCTCAAGATAATAGTTTTTCAACCGGCGTAACTTCTGTCAGCACATCAAATACAACTTATAATTTAATAAATTTGAACAACAGCACAACATATTATTGGCGAGTTTCGGCAACCGACGGCAGCACAACGAGTGATTGGTCAACAGTATGGAGTTTTACGACAAAAGATGCTCCGGCTGTGCTTGATGCACCTGTTCTTGTCAGTCCCGACAATTTTGCAAGCGACATATCCACAAATCCGACTTTGGAATGGAATGCCGTAAGCGGAGCTGTAAGTTATGAATATCAATACAGCACAACAAATACTTTCGACACTTTCGTGAGTAATAACACTGCAAATACATCAGCTTCAATCACAAATTTAAACAATAATTTAACGTATTATTGGCGTGTGCAGGCATCAGACGGAACAAACACGTCGGATTGGAGCGATGTTTGGAGTTTTACGACAGAATCGGACATAAGTAATATTGATAATATACCGGAAAATACCGTAAAAATTTATCCGAATCCGGCTTCCGATTTTATAATCATTAATCAAAAAAACAATTTTGATGTATTTATTTATGATATAAACGGCAAATTAATATTACAACAAAATAATTCAAAAAACAGAATAAATATCTCAAATTTAGAATCAGGGTTTTACGTCGTATCGGTAAAAAACAAAAACGGAGACATAAAACGAAGTATTTTTATAAAAAATAAGAATTAGCTTAGAAATATAAAATTAAAAAATAACCGGATTGCTTAAAGCGTCCGGTTTTTATTTTTATTTTTGTTTTCAAAACATCGAACGTGCTTTTTAACTCTTTACATTTTATTATCTTTTTGCCCATTGTCGTTGTTATTTTCTTTTCATTAAAGAAAGTAAAGTATCGGCAAATATTTCTGCTTATTGCAAGCTGGTATTTTTATTCGGTTTGGAAACCGGAGTATATTGTACTTTTACTCGCATCCACATCGGTTGATTATTTTGTTTCCCTAAGAATCAACAAAACTTCAGAAAAGAAAAAACGCCTTATTTTACTGTGGTTAAGCATTATTATAAATCTCGGAATTTTATTTACTTTCAAATATTTTTATTTTGTGGATAAAAATGTTTATCGCTTTCTGGGTTATCAATTATTTCAGGGTCAAGGTTTTGAAAATATTCTTTTGCCCGTAGGAATTTCGTTTTATACTTTTCAAACGATGAGTTATACGGTTGATGTTTATAAAGAACGTATTTCCCCTGAAAAGAATTTCGTAAAATTTGCCCTTTTTGTATCATTTTTTCCGCAATTGGTTGCCGGACCCATTGAACGAGCCGGACATCTGCTTCATCAATTCGAGAAACTGACAACTATTGATTATAAGCGAATTACGAATGGGTTAAAGTTAATGTTTTGGGGATTTTTTCAGAAAATTGTTATTGCCGACACATTATCATTGTTAGTTAATGAAGTTTATAATCATCCCGGTAAGTATCACGGTTTCGACATTTGGATTGCTACTTTCTTTTTTGCCTTTCAGATTTTTTGTGATTTTTCCGGTTACACCGATATTGCCAGAGGAACGGCACAAGTTTTAGGATATCACTTAAGAATTAATTTTAAACTGCCCTATTTTGCAAAATCGTTCGCCGATTTTTGGCATCGTTGGCATATTTCATTAAGTACTTGGTTCAGAGATTATGTGTATATCCCTCTCGGCGGCAGCAAAACAAGTTCAAAATCTCGTTTTATTTTTAATATCCTGTTTGTTTTTATTTTAAGCGGATTTTGGCACGGTGCCGGCTGGACATTTATTATTTGGGGAACTTTACACGGAATATATTATCTTGCGGAAAGATTTTTTCCGTTTACAATATTTAAAAAAACCACCGAACTTACTAAAATAATTAAAATCAGTTTTGTTTTTATTGCCGTAAATTTTGCTTGGATTTTCTTTCGTTCTCAATCTGTAAGGATTGCCTTAACTTTAATCGAAAACAGTTTTGACTTTTCACATTCATTGCCGGATTTTAATCATTTTTTGTTACTGAAAAGTTTTATTCTTATCGGAATTGTATTTATTATAAATCTTATTGAACGAAAAAAAGATATTGTTTCGTTTATTTCGGAAAAACCTGCTTTGCTGCGTTGGAGCATTTATTATGCAGCCGGAATTATTTTAGTTTTTTTCGGCAATTACGGTATTCAGGAGTTTATTTATTTCAGATTTTAAAAAAAATAAGTAGG
>JAJRUH010000037.1 GCA_024277895.1 Bacteroidota bacterium
ATTGCTTGAAAAAATTGTTAATAACTTTTACAAAATTTGCTTGTTTTAATCATAGAATACTGAAAAGCTCACAGGTGCATTAGATTTCAAGTTTCTCGTTTGAAGTCGTATATAAATACTACGAAATAAGAGAAATTTGACAGATGATGTGCCTGTGGGCAGCTAAAATATTTTACACAAGTGCAAGGAAATAGGGTAAAATGAATTAAAAACCTTGTATTTGCATATGTAAATATCCTTATAAGTAACTGAACTACAAATATATTAGCGTTTTTCAGCAAGCCCTATTTAAAAATAAAAAACAGGTAAAAATACCTATATTTAAAATTTCAGTATTAAGAGTAAAAATACCGGTATTTTTTTGCCTGTAAAATCATAACTTTGAATTTATTTAAATTTAAATGATTTTTAATGTCAAATCCTGTTAAAATACTTATTCTCGAAGATGTTACAAGCGATATTTTCTTACTTGAACACCGGCTTAATAAGTCAGATTTTAATTATAAAACAGAATCTGTCAAAACAAAATCTGATTTTATCAGCACATTAAAAAGTTTTGAACCCGATATCATCCTATCCGATTATCACTTACCGACATTCTCAGGATTAGAAGCACTGGAAACAGTCAAAAATACCAACCCCGATACACCTTTTATTTTCGTTACAGGCGTATTAAATGAAAAAACAGCTGTAAAATTACTCAAAAAAGGCGCTTGGGATTATGTTTTAAAAGACAATTTAGTCCGTTTAGTTCCTGCAGTTGAAAACGCTCTTATATTAAAACACAAAAATGAAGAAGTAAAAAAAACACAAAAATATCTGAAAGAAAGCAGAACTAAATATCTTGACTTATATGAAAATGCACCCGATATGTTTCTGACTTTTAATTTCAATACAGGTATTATCAGCGAATGCAATAATACATTAATTCAAAAAATCGGTTATAAAAAAACAGAAATAATCAATCATTCAATCAGTGAATTTTATTCATCCGATGATTTGCACAAATTAAAAAATAAATATCTCCAATATATTCTTAAAAATAAAGAAATAGAAAATGAGGAAATCTCAGTCAAAACAAAAAAAGGATATATTATATACGGTACAATAAATTCAAAAGTTGATTTTTATACAACCGGATTTATAAAAAATATTCATATTACCATAAGAGATATTACCGAATTAAAAGAAAAAGATAAAGTGTTGAAAGAAAGTGAAAAACGGTTTAAAATGATTTTTGAAAAAACATCCGATTCCGTTCTTATTTTAGATGCCGAATTAAACCGAATTCCCATTCTTAAAGAAGCAAACTCTGCTGCAAAACAATACATTTTTGATTCAAAACAAACATATTTTAACAAACCGATAAGTATTTTACTCCCTCATATTCCCGAACAAGAAATAATCAAGGCGATTAATCAGATAAAAAACGGAGAAACATTTCGTGATAATATTACTTTAAATACGAAAAACTCCAAAACATTTTATTTTGATATAATAGCAAATCTCATATACCTGGAGAACAAAAAACACATTTTGATAACAGCACGAGATATTACAGAACAATATCTTGCAGAATTAAAATTAAACAAACAAAAAGAAACATTCAAATCTCTCTATAAAGAATACCTGAACCAAAATTTAGATTTAGAATACACTATTCAAAAATTACATAAAAGTCAAAAAGAACTTTCATCTAAAATAGACATTATTAACAGAAGTCCGGTTGTCAGTTTTTCGTGGAAAAATAAACCCGGTTGGCCGGTAAATTATGTATCAAAAAATGCGGAAAAAATATTCGGGTATTCTTCCGAAGAGTTCTTAAATAACAATATTTTATTTGAGAAAATTATACATCCCGAAGATTTATTACACGTAAAGCGGGAAATTGAAGAAGCTTCAGAGAAAAAAACAAATTATAAAATAACTCATAAATCATATCGTATCATTACAAAAAATAATACAATAAAATGGATAAAAGACGATACTATAATTATTCGAAAAAACGGCGAAATAATCAATTATGAAGGCATAATATCGGATATTACCGAAAATATTAAATATCAAAAGGCTTTAGAGGCAAGTGAACAAAAATATCGATCAATGTTGGATGTTAATCCCGATATAGTAATAATTACTTCCGAAAATAAAAAAATTCAGTATATGAATCCGAAAGCAATTCAAAAATTCGGAAATTTTGATAAAAAAACTTCTTGCCATAAATTCCTGTTTGATTTTGATACACCATGTTTTTGGTGTGCACAAAAGGAAGCAGATATATACGAAAACATTCAAAATGAGATTGTAATTCCCGATGACAGCAAACAATATTTGGTAACATTTTCCAAGATACAAGAAAATAGCGGAAAATCAACTTATATGACTTCTTATAAAGATGTATCGGAATTACGACAATTACAAAATGAACGCTTGCAATTTTTTAATGCGTTGGAAGTTGGTCTGAATGAGGTTTATATGCTTGATCAAAATTTCGGTATTAAATACGTGAACTCGGTACCTGTACAAAATTTAGGTTTTTCAAAGTCGAAATTGCTCAAAATGAAATTATACAATTTTCAGACGGGGCAAAACAAAAAAACATACAAAAAATATTTTAATATACTGAAAAAAGGAAAAGAGAAAGAAGTTTATTTTGAAACTCGGCATAAACGTTTTGACGGAACATCGTATCCTGCATCTGTATATTTAAAATTGATAAAACAGAACTCTAAAATCGTTTTGTTAGCATTTGTCAATGATATTTCCGAAAAACAACAAAAAGATGAAATAATCAAACTGTTATCAACAGCAATTACACAAAGTCCTACAGAAGTTATTATTACTGATATTGACGGAAATATTAATTATGTGAATCCGAAATTTACAGAGATTACCGGGTATTCGGCTTCTGAAGTTTTAGGAAAAAATCCTCGATTTATGAAATCGGGCAGGCAATCGGATGATTTTTATAAAGAAATGTGGAATACTGTTTCATCAGGCAAGGTTTGGAAAGGCGAATTTTACAATAAAAAGAAGAACGGTGAATTTTATTGGGAAAATACAATAATAAATCCCGTAAAAAATGAAACTGGTCATATTACACACTATATTGCTCTGAAAGAAAATATTACAGAACAAAAACACATTCGTGAAAAACTGATTGCTTCCGAATTGCATTTTCGATTATTATTTGAAAACTCCTTAATCGGAATGTACCTGACCACTCCCGACGGCACAATTTTAGATGCCAATAAAGCACTGTGTAAAATGTTGGGGTACAATTCGCCGGAAGAATTAAAAAATATTAATATAGCACAAAATGATGAAATTATTGTAAACCGTAAAGAATTTGAAACAGAGATTAATAATAAAGGATTTGTTTACGGAATGGAAAGCATTTGGTCTGACAGGAACAATAAACTTATATATGTCAGAGAAAATGCCCGTAAATTTGTTGATAAAAACGGAGCCGTATTTTATGAGGGTACAGTAGAAAATATTACAGACGTTAAATTAGCTGAAAGAAAATTAAAAGAAACTCACGAATTTAATAAACATATTATTAGGGTAGGTAATTTAGGCTATGCAATATATGAAACGAACGGAGATTGTATTGATGCAAATAAAACATTTGCTGAAATTTTTGAAACCAATGTGCCTGAATTATTAAAAGAAAATTTCAGAAAAAATAAAAACTGGGTAAAATATCAAATGATTGAAATTGCTGATAAATGTCTGAAATACGGCGAAAGAACAAAAAGAATATTCAATGGTAAAACGATATATAACAGAGATATCTGGATTGAATATAATTTCAGCAGAATATACAAAGGCAACAAACCGCAACTTCTGATTATAATACAGAATATTTCTTCTTATATGAAAGCTAAAAGAAGACAAATACAAACTAAATCCGAGTACATTAATTTAATCGAAAGTGTAAATGTTCCGATTTTCGGGATTGATTCGAACGGAAAAATAAATCAATGGAATACGGCAATTGAAAATTTAACCGGATATAATCGTCAAGAAATAAAAAGAAAAGATATAACGCGTATTTTTAAAACCGAAGGTGATTATGTTTTTCATGAATTTATTAATAATGCTTTAAACGGATCAAAGATGTTAAACGAAGAATTAGATATAATCAGCAAAAAAGGCAAAACAATACGTTTATTATTAAGCAGTACTCTGCAAATTAATAATGATGACCATATCAGCGGAATAGTCTGCGTTGCTCAGGATATTACACAACGAGAAATTTATAAAGTGAATTTGGAAAAACAAATTGAAGAACGCACACATAAATTAATTCAAGCTCTGAAAAAAGAAAAAGAATTGAGTGATTTAAAATCACAATTTGTATCTATGGCATCCCATGAATTCAGAACACCGCTCTCGGCAATTAAATTTGCCGCCGGTTTTATTAATAAATATTATGACAGAGCCGAAAAAAATAAAATACTGGAAAAAACTCGAAAAATAGATACTCAGGTAAATCATATGACAAGTTTACTTGAAGATGTTTTAACAATCGGAAAAATTGAAAGCAAGAAATTAAAATTTGAACCTAAGCAATTATATCTTACGGAAGAATTAAAATTAATGATTGAAGATGTGTTAATCGCAACAAAAAAAACACATACAATTAATTTTACATTTAACGATCCGAAATGTCCGATAATTTCAGATGATAAAATTCTCAGAAACATTTTTAATAACTTATTAACTAATGCCGTAAAATTTTCACCCGATGCAGATGAAGTAGTTCTTAGTTTAAATGCTGATGAAAAAAATGTAATTTTGAAAGTCCTGGACAAAGGAATAGGTATTAAACCCGAAGAATTAAAAGATATTTTTAATCCGTTCAGGCGCGGACAAAATGTTGAAACTATTCAGGGAACCGGCTTGGGATTAGCCATTGTTAAAGAATCAATTGATTTATTAAAAGGCCGAATTTCGGTTAAAAGTAACATCGGTAAAGGAACTGAATTTACTGTAATTTTACCAAAACAGAAAATGATAAAATAAAATTATTAAAATAAAAAAAGATGAAAAAAAAGATTTTAGTTGTAGAAGATACATCAGCTGTCCGAGAAGAAATTTGTGATATATTAAAAATGGAAGGTTTTAATGTATCGGAAGCCGTAAACGGAAAAGAAGGCTTAAGACTGGCTCAAACCGTTAAACCGAATTTAATACTTACAGATATTGTAATGCCTGAAATGAACGGGTTTGAATTATATGAAAATATTGCAAAAAATTCAAAAATACAAAATATTCCGATTATTTTTCTGTCTGCCAATGCAGATAAAGATGCTTTGGAACGGGCAAAAAAAATGGGAACCGGTGAATACATCGTTAAACCGGTAAGTCCTGATATTTTAATTAAAACAATAACAAACAGAATCAATAAACATTAAATAACATTGTCATTATGTCTAAAAAAAAGATTTTAGTAATCGATGATTTTGCACCGCTGCTTGAAGAAGTTACAGATTTCTTAACTTTTGAAGGCTTTAAAACTTTTTCGGCGAAGGACGGAACCGAAGGTATTCAAATGGCTCTTCAATGTAAACCGGATTTGATAATTTGTGATATTGAAATGCCTAAAATGAACGGTTTTGAAGTATATAAAACACTTGAAAAGATTCCGGCTGTCAATTCAACTCCTTTTATTTTTTTAACAGCAAGAGCACAAGCTGAAGATTTTAAAAGCGGCTTAAAATTAGGTGCAGATGACTACATTACCAAACCGTTGGAAATGGATTATCTCTTGGCAAGTATTTTAAAACGTTTAGATAAAATAGAACGCATCGAAAACAAATATCGTAAAGAATTTGAAATTCTTTTACACAATCCGTTAATCGGAATTTTTATTTATAAAGCAAATCAATTTTATCTTATTAATAATAAATTTCGAGATATCATAGGTTATTCAAAAAAAGAACTCAATAATCTTAAATTATCAGACATCATAATAAGCGATTCGGAAATCTTATTACGAAAATTAAAATCAGTTTCTGACAATATTCACGATTCGGTTCAGGTTAAAATCTCAATTATTAAAAAAAATAAAAAAGCGGTAATTATTGAATTATTTGTTAAATATATAGAATCAAAAAATGAAAAAGGACTGATAGGATCTGTAATTGAACTCTCATCGGAAAAATCCGGTTCTGTATCAAATTCTGATAATTCTTCAGTTACAGAATTCGAAAAAATTGTAGATTTCCTGAATTCTTCCGGAAAAGGAGAAATTGCCGATGAAATTATTAATGTAAAAGAAATTGTATCTTTCAATTCAGATTCAAAAAAACAAAAACTTCAAAAAAAAATTAAACTGACTAAAAGAGAAACAGAAATTTTGCAATTAATTTGTGAAGGCTATACAAATGTTGAAATTGCCGTAAAACTTTTTATCAGTAATCGTACAGTTGATAATCACCGAGCAAATCTGTTATCAAAAACACATACTAAAAATACGGCTTCTCTGGTTGCTTTTGCCGTTCAAAACAGGATTGTTGAAATATAATTTCAGTGATTTGACAGAAAACTTTTTTACTGTATTTTGGAAGTGAAAACTTTTTTCTTTGAATTTCAATTGTTTAGGGCTTGCTGAAAAACTCACAGGTGCATTAGATTTCAAGTTTCTCGTTTGAAGTCGTATATAAATACTGTGAAATAAGAGAAATTTGAAAGATGGTGTGCCTGTGGGCAGCTAAAATAGTTTACACAAGTGCAGGGAAATAGGGTGAAATGAATTAAAAACCTTGCACTTGCATATGCAAATAACCTTATAAGTAACTGAAACACAAATATATTAGCGTTTTTCAGCAAGCCCTACTTATACCATTCTAATTCTCTGATAAATGCATCTTTGAAACCCATTTTATGAACTGTTACTAAATATTTTTCAGCATCGGATTTATATTTGTATTTTCCGTATGTATAGTGATATAAAACATCATTTCCGTTTCTGATTTTCACCTTTCCTCTGAAATCTTTAAAAAAGCGATCAGTATTCGGTAATTTCCTTCTGAATGCACCAAGTTGAATTGTGTAAATACCTTTAAAACCGCCGTTATCTAAATCACCGGCATTTGTGTTATTATTTGCTACAACATTGTTAAATGCGTTCTTGGCACTTTCGCTGTCCAATACCGTTACTAATATATCTTCTTTATTTGAATTATAATCTGTTAAATCAACAAATATTCTGTTTTAGGAAATATCCTGAGAATTTAAAAAATTGATTATTTCTTGTTTTCTTTTTTTTGCAAGATTTTCATCAATATCTTTCGACGAATATAAATTTATTACCAAATCAGGATTTTTATTTAAGAAACGTGCTAATGTATTCAAAAATAAATCATTTTCATTATTCAAATCCTTACTGTTCTTGTCAAAATTCATAGAATAAATTTTATGAATCTTCCCTTTTTCAATTTTTTGTAAGCTATATGACCCTAAATTTTTTGTCTGATTATCATCGTACGGTGCTGAAAAAGTAAATGCTTCAAAGTAATGATTATCAGACTCTAATGCAACAAAATAATTACGATCTCTTTTCACATTAAAAGAAAAATCTCCCGAAAGATTTGCCGGCGTATTATAAATAGTATTTTTATTCATTATATCTGCAACTCTCACATTACATAATGTTTGATTCGTGTTGGTAACATTTCCTTTTACGGTTAAAAAATATAAAGAAGAATCGGCATAATTAACTTTATAAATGTCCCCTCGCCCTTTTCCCTCAGGTCTTTTTGACATAAAATAAGCAATTTTATTATTATTTGTTACAAAGTAAAATAAATCATCTTCAACAGAATTTATGGGCATACCCAAATTCACGGGTTTTGAAAATTTCCCGGGTCCCCCCCTGCCTTCGGCACTAAAAATATCATATCCTCCGATAGAATTATGTCCTTTCGAAGAAAAATATAATATCCCGTCTGCATGAATAAACGGACTTTCTTCATCAAACTTTGTATTAATTTTTCGTCCGAGATTTTTAGGTTCAGACCATTTATCGCCTGTTTTTTTTATATAATAAATATCTTTTCCTCCTCTGCCGCCGGGTCGGTCACTTGAAAAATAACACAATGTTCTGTCTTGATTCATTGAGGCATGTGTTTCGTTATATTTTGAATCTACAGGCTTAAATTTGGTTGGTTTTGTCCAGTTATTACCTTTAAATTCACTTTGATATATATCACCGTCTTTATATAATAACATATAAGTTCCGTCTTTCGACACCCAACAATCCGCTTCATTATTTTTAGAATTCAACGGTTTGGAATACGGATCGGGTTCCCTGTCATTTTCATTATTAAGATTAATAAAAAATATGTTTTCATCATACTCGCCGTCAGCAGTTTTATTATCTCTGAAATTTGTTTTTTCTTTAGATGTGTAGATAAAAATCCCTTTATCTTCGATATAAAACGGAGAATGTTGTGTCATTTCAGTATTAATACCCGGCCCCGGAGATACAACTTTTAATAATTTTTTCTTTTTAAATTCTTTTTTTGCTGCTTCACAAGCTCGAATTTCATTTTTTAAAATATCCGCAGATTTATATTTTTTATATTCCTTATTGATAATAAGTTCATTAAATACTTGAATTGCTTCGTCAAACAAATAATTTACATGATATGCTTCTCCCAATAAGAATTTGGCATTAATAAAATCTTCATTTTTATGTTTTGTTTCAAAAATTCGAACTGCTTTTTGCAAAACCGGAATTGCCATACCTTGAATTTGAGGTGTTCTTAAATAACATTCGCCTAAATTCATATGATATTCACCTTTCTCCGGATATTTTTCAACCAATTTTTCATACGCTTTTATTGCTTCCGGAATATTTCCCGACAATAATAATTTTTTAGCTTTTTTAGCACTTTGAGAAAATACTACTGTTGATGAAACTATCACTATTACAGCAAGCAGGAAAACTTTTTTCATATCTGTATTATTTTTTTCATTAAATGAAGCAACAATCGTGCAAAAATGAAATAATAAATATAATTATTAAATCAGATTCACTATATATTGCAAAAATATTGATTACTTTATTAAATAGTTAATTTTTTTTATGAGTTGCATATTTTATAATGTTGATAAACTGAAAAAGTATATATAAAAATCAATTCTTTAAATATTATTTTTTATAATTTTGTAAACTCAATAAATTTAAATTTTCAATTATGAAATTCAAATATCTTTTCTTCATTTCAGTATTATTTATTTCTGCCGTATCTTGCAAGCAAAAATCAACCGACCAAATAAAAAACAACACTGTGCATGATATTAATCTTGAAAAGCTGAATGCACCGCAATCTGCAGTAAAAGTTGCAGACAGTATTATGTATATTACAAATGTAAAAAATCCTGATTCTGCATCTGCATACTATATGAATCAATGGTTGTCAGGAGTTAAAACTCAAGATTTAGCTAATAAAATTTTTCAGGCAGTTTACGATAAAAGATTAAAAGCTTATAATTATATTACCGGAAAAGAGATGAGTATTAAAGAAGTAAAAGAACTTGAAAATGAATTCAGCAGAAAGGATATCGGTCAAATTTTATTTACGGAAGATTGGTATTTTGACGAAAAAAAATTAAAAATGTACAAACAGGTCAATTCAATTATGCTTGCATATTTCAGATATGACGATGACGGAAATTTATTGGGGAATAAAGCGGGTATCCGGGTTTATCTGAACGGAACAAAACCAATGCGAGGAGCACAAGACTATTAAATTACTTTTATCCGTTCAGAATGTTCAAAATTCTTACAGCAGAACCGACACATAAAATTTTACAAGAAAGTTTAGAAAATGCCGAATTTATTTGCGAATATCTTCCGAAACTTTCATTTACGGAACTTAAAAGTATCATTCCGGAATATGACGGACTGGTAATCAGAAGTAAATTTAAAATTGACAAAGATTTTATTGATACCGCAAAAAAATTAAAATTTATAGCACGTGCAGGTGCCGGAATGGAAAATATTGATACCGGTTATGCGGAAAGTAAAGGTATAAAATGTATAAATTCTCCGGAAGGGAACAGAGATTCAGTAGGCGAACATGCACTGGGAATGTTACTGACTTTATTTCACAAAATAAATATTGCCGATAAAGAAATACGCAGAGGAATATGGAACAGGCAATATATCGGAACGGAAATTCAAGGTAAAACAATAGGTATCATCGGATACGGAAATATGGGCAGTGCATTTGCACAAAAGCTTAAAGGTTTTTCCGTAAACGTAATTGCTTACGATAAATACAAAACCGGATTCTCCGATGATTTTGTTAAAGAAGTGAGTTTGAAAACTTTATTTTCGAAAACTGATATTTTCAGTATTCACATACCTCTGACAGATGAAACTCATTTTTTGATTAACAATGAGTTCCTCAAAAAATTTCAAAAACCAATATACATTATTAATACAGCAAGAGGAAAAGTCCTCAAAACAGATGATTTGGTAAAAAATATGAAATCCGGAAAAATTCTCGGTGCTTGTTTAGATGTTTCAGAATATGAAAAAACTTCGTTTACCGATATTTTTGCCGGAAAAAATTCTGCTTCTCTTCAATATCTCATTAATTCCGACAAAGTAATTATGACACCGCATATTGCCGGCAGTTCAGAAAACTCGTATAAAAAAATCGCAGGAGTTTTGGCAGAAAAAATTATTCATAATTTTAAATTACAGTAATTCTTATTATCTTAAAAACAACTTTCTTAAATTCAAACTTTCTCTTTTAAAAAATGATTAACAATATCAATTCCTGCCGAAAACAAAATATACAGTATAATAATAATCGGTATTATAAAACATTGAATAAATACAAACAATAATACAGCTAAAATCAAGAATATATATTTTCCTGAATTTTGCATAAAAGAATAATTCTCAAGTTTAAAAGAAAACATCGGAATTTCAATAAGCTGCAGTACAGCAAATACAAAAATTGAAACAACGTAAAACCAAAAATTAGTCAAAAGATAAACCTGTACGCCTATTACTGCAAGAATAAAATCAAAAGGCATATTAACATCCAACCAAGTTTTTAAAATTAACAAATTATCAGGGTCAAAAGCGTTTACCAAAGGTAAAGAAGCAAAAAATATTGCCGAAACAGGAACCGGCATACCCAAAAAATGGTGAGTTTGACGACTGTCAACATTAAATTTTGCCAAACGCAAAGCAGCTGCGATAATCAAAACTATCGGAGACAATAAAATCAAAACCTGCACATAAGGCAAATCAATTGAAAATGCTTTAACCTCCAAAGCTGCTTTTAACATCAGAAAAATAACTGCTGCAGGTGCAATTCCGAAACTTACAAGATCAGCTAAAGAATCAAGTTGTTTACCTATTTTCGATTGTCTGTTTAATAATCTGGCAACAAATCCGTCAATAAAATCAAAAAATACTGCAACAAATATTAATATAGCGGCATATGTCAGTTTACCGGGATGTTCAAAAGCATAAAAAATTGCCGTACTTCCGGCAACCAAATTTAATAAAGTTAATACATTCGGCAAGCTAAAATATCTTAATTGTTTGTCCATAATTATTTTTTACTTTATGCAATAAGTATTCACTTTTGCAGTTTAAAATTAAATTAATCTTTGGTAAAAATATCTTAAATTTTGTAAAATGCCAAAAATAATAAGTTTGATTTTTATTATTTCCTGTTTTTTTGTTAATTCATACGGACAAATTCGCATATACAGTAATGAATTTCTGAGTATAGGCATAGGAGCAAAAGCTTTAGCCATGTCAAATGCCGTTGTCGCTTCTTCGAATGATGTTTATTCCGGTTTTTGGAATCCGGCAGGATTAAATTTTATTGAAAACAAATATGAAATTGCCGCTATGCACTCAGAATATTTTGCAGGCATCGCCAAATTCGATTATCTCGGAACCGCATACAAAATCGGAGATTCATCAGTAATTGCCGGCAGTTTGATCCGATTCGGTATTGATAATATTCCCAACACATTAGAGTTAATTGACGAAAACGGAAATATTGACTACAATCGTATTTCTTATTTTTCAACGGCAGATTGGGCTTTTTTGCTTTCATACGCAAAAAAAAGTTTAATACCCGGATTATCATACGGCATAAATGCAAAAATTATTTTCAGAAATCAAGGCGAATTTGCCAAAGCATTTGGTTTCGGATTTGATATCGGACTAAAATACGTCAAGAAAAAATGGTTGTTCGGAGCAAATTTAAAAGATGCTACTTCAACCTTTAATGCCTGGTTTTATAATACAGATAAGTTGAAAGAAGTTTTCATCCGTACCGGAAACGAAATTCCTGCAAACAGTTTAGAAATAACAATGCCGGAACTTATTACAGGAGTAAGCAGAAATTTCAAACTTTCCGAAAAATTCAGTTTAAGTCCCGAAATTGATATAGATGTCAGTTTTGACGGGAAAAAATACGTCATTATAAGTTCAAAAGCAGTAAGTATTGACCCGTATTTCGGAACAGAATTAAATTTTAAAAATATTATTTTCTTCAGAACAGGAGTAGGAAATTTTGCTCAAATACCTGATTTTGACAAGAAAACACTTAATTTCCAACCGAGCATCGGCTTAGGAATCAATATTTTAAACTTCAAATTAGATTACGCATTAACAGACATCGGCAATCAATCCGTTGCTTTATATTCAAATGTTTTTTCATTAAGCTATGGTTTTAATAAATTAAATTTAAAAAAACAAATACATAACAGGTAACTTTTTAAAACCTTTTATCGTTAAAGCATAAAAAGAAAATACAAAAAAGATTTCTCTTTAAGAATAAAATATTAATTTTGCAGCCATGTTTAAAAAAATAACTTTTCTCATATCAATCATATTATCAATAAGTTTTCTGAATTCTTGCGAATTTAATACAGCAAAAAAAATTCAGGATCCGGAAAAAAAATATATAAAAGCCGCCGAATATTACAAAACCGGCAAATATGCCAAAACACAAATTTTACTTGAAGATGTTATTCTTTCTTTAAGAATGACAAAAAGCGGTGAAGATGCTTTATACAAATATGCTGATTCATATTATCATATGAAAGATTATATTCTTGCAGGATATTATTTCAGAAAATATACAACCGACTACCCAAAAGGAAAACACGCTGAAGAGGCACAATTTATGAGTGCAAAATGCTATTATTTAGATGCTCCGAAATCAACATTAGACCAACAAGCAACATATACAGCCTTAAAAGAATTTGAACTTTTTATAACAAAATATCCTGACAGTAAACGTATTGAAGATTGTAATAATCTGATTGACGAATTAAGAGCTCGCTTAGAAAAAAAATCTTATAATAATGCAAAATTATATTTTGATATAGGATACTATAATGCTGCATCCATTGCTTTAAAAAACAGTATGACAGATTATCCGGATACAAAATACAAAGAAGATATCATATATCTTATTGCTAAATCAAAATATAAATATGCCCAAAACAGTATAATTATTAAACAAAAAGAACGCTATGAAGATGCTCTGAAATCTTTAAACGAATATACAGAAAAATATCCTTCGGGAAAATATTTAAAAGTGCTTAATTCAATTAAAAAAAATATTAAAAAAGAGCTGTCAAAATTACAAAAAAACCAAACGGCAAGTATTAATTAAAAAGCAATTCACAGATTATGGACTATAAAAAAACAAATGCATCCGATACAACAATAACAAGAGATTTTACGGATTTAGAAAAAAATACAGGAAACATCTATAAATCAGTTGCAATCACTGCAAAACGTTCTAATCAAATTCAAAAAGAAATTAAAGAAGAATTAAATAAAAAATTAGAAGAATTTGCCTCTTACACTGATAATTTAGAAGAAATTTTTGAAAACAGAGAACAAATTGAAATTTCAAAATTTTACGAACGTCTTCCGAAACCGACTTTAATTGCTTTAGAAGAACTTCTTGAAGATAAAATCTATTTCAGAGACCCGGAAGAAGACGAAGAAATCAAATAAAACTTCCTTAAAATGAACGGGAAAAAAATAATTGTCGGAATAACCGGCGGAATTGCAGCGTACAAAGCTGCAATTCTTATAAGATTATTGATAAAAAAGGGTGCCGAAGTTCAAGTTTTAATAACACCTTTTGCCGAAAAATTTATTACTCCCCTCACCCTTTCAACATTATCACAAAAACCGGTTTTAAAAATGTTCTGTAATCCCGAAACCGGCGATTGGAACAGCCATGTAGATTTAGGATTATGGGCAGATGCTTTTATAATAGCTCCCGCAACAGCAAATACAATAGGCAAGGCTGCTAACGGTATTGCCGACAACCTTCTTCTTACAAGTTATTTATCTGCAAAATGCCCGATATTTTGGGCTCCGGCAATGGATTTGGATATGTTCAGGCATCCTGTCGTTCAAAGTAACATCAAAAAATTAAAATCTTTCGGTAATCATATTATTGATGCAGAAACAGGGGAACTCGCAAGTGGTTTGGAAGGAAAAGGCAGAATGGCAGAACCGGAAAATATCGTAAAATTTTTAGAAAAATATTTTACCGAAAAAAAAAAACTTCAAGGATATAAAACACTAATTACACTCGGACCGACTTATGAAAATATTGATCCCGTAAGATATATCGGTAACCGTTCAAGCGGTAAAATGGGTTTTGCACTTGCAGATGTTTTTGCTGACAGCGGAGCAAAAGTTACGGTAATAGCAGGTCCCGTGAATATAAAACCGTTAAATAAAAACATTAATGTAATAACCGTTCAAAATGCGGAAGAAATGCTTGAACAAACAAAAAAGTATTTCTCAAAAAACAATATAATCATTTTCGCAGCAGCAGTTGCCGACTACACACCGGCAAATCCCGAAGATTTAAAAATAAAAAAACAAACAAAAACACTCTCAATTAAACTAAAACCCACAAAAGATATTGCAAAAGAAACAAGCATCTTAAAAACCAAAAATCAAATCACTGTCGGCTTCGCCTTAGAAACTGATAATGAGGTAATTAATGCAGAGAAAAAGATACAGAAAAAAAAATTTGATTTTATTGTGCTAAATTCTTTAAACGACACAGGTGCCGGTTTCGGATACGATACCAATAAAATTTCTATCATTGATAAATACAATAATATCGAAAATTTTGAGTTAAAATCAAAAACTGAAGTTGCACAAGACATCTTACAAAAAGTAAGCAACCTCTTAAATATCGATAAATAATTTCTTTATCCATGAAACACTTTCTTCTCACAACAGTATTCTTTATAATTTCATTCCAAATATTTTCGCAAGAATTAAATTGCAGAATAAATATTAACAGAAGTCAAATCCAAGGAAGCAACGAAGAACTGTTTCGGGCAATGCAAAAGGATATATTTGAATTTATGAACAACCGAGTATGGACGAACAATATATTTTCCAATAATGAAAGAATTGAATGCCAAATTCAAATTACCCTGTCGAAATACAACGGTATCGATAAATTTACAGGAAATATTTCAGTGCAATCATCTCGTCCTGTTTTTAATACAAATTATAAATCAACTTTATTCAACTACAAAGAAGATAATAATTTTGACTTTTATTATACCGAAGGACAATCTCTTGAATTTAATGAAAATACGCACATTTCAAATTTAACTTCAGTTTTGGCATTCTATGCTTACATAATCATAGGTTTAGATTATGATTCGTTCGGTTTAAATTCCGGAACAATTTATTTCGATAAAGCAAAACAAATTATGAATAATGCTCAATCCGACCCCGACAATAATTGGAAAGCATTCGGAACACGCAATCAAAATAATCGTTTCTATTTAATTGAAAGTATAACAAGCAGTGAAAATGCACCGTTAAGAAAATTTTATTATCGTTATCATCGCCTTGGCTTAGATGCCATGTCCGACAACCTCGAAGAAGGAAGAAATCAAATAATAAATGCCTGCCGGTTCTTAAAACAAGTCTATAACAGAAAAGCAAACTCATATTTTTTAAAAATTATTTTAACAACAAAAACAGATGAAATTGTAAAAATATTCTCCGAAGCACCTGTTCAGGAAAAGAAAACCGTTTACAATATTCTAAAAGAAATTGATCCTACCAACCCAAAAATTGACAAAATAATGAAAACCGGACAAAATTAAATCTGAAATTCATTCTGAATTCATTTTTTTTTTTAATTTTGAATATCGATAAATCTATAATTATTTAAGATGTTAATAATCGGAATCGCAGGCGGAACAGGTTCAGGAAAAACAACAGTCGTTAAAAAATTAGTCGAAAAAATTCCGAAAGGTGAAGTTACAATAATCTCACAAGACTCTTACTATAAAGACAACAGCCATCTGCCCTTAGAAGAAAGACAAAAAATTAATTTCGACCATCCTAATTCTATTGAATGGAATCTTTTAATTGAACACGTTAAGAAATTAAAAAAAGGAAAATCAGTTGAAGAACCGATTTATTCATACCTCTCTTGTACACGCGACACCAAAACAAAAACTATTGAACCTCACAATGTTATAATTGTTGAAGGCATTTTAGTTTTAACAAATAAAAAATTAAGAGACCTTTTTGACATCAAACTCTTTGTTTATGCCGACGATGACGACCGCCTCGGAAGAGTTATAGAAAGAGACATTGAAGAAAGAGGACGAACCGTAAAAAAAGTTTTAGAACGATATGCAAAAGTCGTAAAACCGATGCACCTTCAATTTATTGAACCTTCAAAAAGTTTTGCCGATTTAATAATACCGCAAGGCGGACATAATAAAGTTGCCATCGTAATGCTGTCAGCAATTATTGAAAAATATTTACATAAAACATAAAAATGCTTAATCAAATTAACAATAAGCAAATTTTATTTATTGATATTGAGACAGTTCCTGCTTCCCCCGATTTTAATAACCTAAACTCGCAAATGAAAAAACTTTGGGAGAAAAAATCAAAATACCTTATTAAAAATGAAGAAGAAACAGCCGAAACTGTTTATAAAAAAGCAGGAATATATGCCGAATTCGGTAAAATAATATGTATTTCAGTCGGGTTTTTCAATGAAGAAATTTTTAGGCTGAAATCTTTTTTCGGCGATGATGAAAAAGAAGTTCTGCTTCAATTCAAATCTTTACTTAAGAAAACATATAACAAGGATTATAAATATCTTTGTGCACACAACGGTAAAGAATTTGACTATCCGTATATCGCACGCCGTATGCTTATCAACGGAATAAAACTTCCCGAGATATTAAATCTTGCAGGGAAAAAACCGTGGGAAATAAACCATCTTGACACTTTGGAGCTATGGAAATTCGGTGATTACAAACACTATACATCATTGGAATTGTTAACGGCAATTTTCAACATTCCCACCCCCAAAGATGATATTGACGGAAGTATGGTTGCAGAAATTTATTATAAAGAAAAAAATTTAAAAAGAATTGCCGTATATTGCGAAAAAGATGTCGTTGCAGTTACACAACTTTTTTTGCGATATAAAAATCAAGATTTAATAAAAGACGAAAATATCATTTCCGTAACTTAAAAAAATCTTGTTATTTTTGTACGAATTTATAATTTTGCTCATATTTCTAAAATTCAGATACGGCAAATCCTATCAATGAAAAAAATTAAAATAAAAATAGCCGGATTATCATACAGTCAGACACGCTCCGGTGCCTATGCCTTAATTCTGGAAGAAGATGACGGAAGCAGAAGACTGCCGGTCATAATAGGAACTGCCGAAGCTCAATCAATTGCGATTCAGTTAGAAAACCTTAAACCATATCGTCCCCTTACGCACGATTTATTTGTAAGTATGGCAAATTCATTTCATATAGAAGTTCTTGAAGTCAATATTATACGCTTGGAAGAAGGAATTTTTTATTCGGAAATTGTTTGTAAACGAGAACACGCCGTAATAAAAATTGATTCCAGAACTTCTGATGCCGTTGCTATTGCTCTGCGTTTTCATGCACCGATTTATGTTACCGAAGATATTATGAATAAAGCAGCAATGATTTTTGACGACGAAACAGCACCCCCTCCTCCCGAAAAAAAACCTGACAAAAACTCTGACAAAACCGATTTTACTGAAATTACTGAAAAAAAACTGAAAAAAATGATGCAAGATGCAATTGAAAATGAAGAATATGAAAAAGCTTCTGTAATAAGAGATGAATTAAAAAGAAGAGAAAATAAATAATATAAATTAATAAACTGATGAGCATAAAACTAAGATTAACGATTTTAAACTTTTTACAATTTTTTGTTTTCGGAACCTGGCTTTTATCATTCGGAAAATATATGGGAGTAACTTTACATTTTTCGGGAACTGAAATAGGTGCCGTTTTTATGACCCTCGGAATTGCATCCTTATTTATGCCCGGAATTATGGGAATTATTGCCGACCGATGGACAGGACCAAACAAATTATATGCCGCTTCTCATATCATAGGTGCCGTTTTTTTATATTTTGTTTCTCTACAAACAAATTTTGACGGACTATATTTATTTACATTATTATATCTGATGTTTTATATGCCCACAATAGGTCTGGATAATACTATTTCATATTGCATTATGGAAAAACATAAGATGGATATAGTTAAAGAATTTCCGCCTATCAGAGTTTGGGGTACAATCGGCTTTATTATTGCTGTTTGGATTACCGATTATTTCGGATGGGGAATAAACATACACCAATTCTGGTTTGCAGGTATTGCATCCCTTGCTTTGGGTTTATATACTTTCATACTTCCTAATTGCCCTATCGAAAAAAATGCAGAAAAGAAAACACTGGCACAGGCACTCGGATTAGATGCTTTTGTTTTGTTTAAAGATAAAAAAATGGCTGTTTTCTTTATCTTTTCTATGCTCCTCGGTGCTGCATTACAAGTTACTAACATGTGGGGTGAAGCTTTTCTTCACGATTTTACCAATTCCTTTAAAGATACTTTTATCGTTAAAAACAACGGAATTATTATGTCAATTTCCCAAATCTCCGAAACTGTTTTTATCTTAACAATTCCGTTTTTCTTAAAACGCTTCGGAATTAAAAAAGTAATGCTGATGAGTATGTTTGCCTGGTTTTTAAGATTTGCACTGTTCGGAATAGGAAGTCCCGTAGGAATAGGTGCCGCATTTTTAATATTATCAATGATTATTTACGGGATGGCATTCGACTTTTTCAATATTTCAGGTTCATTATTTGTTGAATTAGAAGCCAAGCCGAAAATAAGAGCTTCTGCTCAAGGCTTATTTATTATAATGACAAACGGACTAGGAGCAATTATCGGAGCATACGGAAGCGGTTATATTATTGATTTATATACAGAAAAAGGAATAAAAGATTGGCATTCAATCTGGTTTATTTTCGCAGCTTATGCCCTTGTAATCGGAATTTTGTTTGCTTTACTGTTTAAATATAAACATAATCCGGAAAAAATTAAAGAAATAAAACATTAATAATATCGACAAAAAAGCGGTTTCATACCGCTTTTATTATATCAATATACATTCATACCTAAAAACAATACCATGATACATATCCTCAGCGAACAAAACTCAATTTTAAATAAATTTATTTCTGAAATTCGAGACATCAATATCCAAAATGATCGATTACGATTCAGACGAAATATTGAGCGTATAGGTGAAATATTCGCTTACGAAATAAGCAAAGAGTTAGAATATGAAAATAAAGATGTTACGACACCGCTCGGTATCTCAAATATGAATATTTTAAAAGACAATATTGTGTTGGCAACGGTATTAAGAGCAGGTTTACCTTTGCATCAAGGTTTATTAAATTATTTTGACAGAGCACAAAATGCGTTTATCGGTTCTTTCAGAAAATACCATAAAGACAACAGTTTTGAAATAAAATCAGGATATTTATCATCGCCCGATATTGAAGACAAATTTTTAATCCTTTCCGACCCGATGCTTGCAAGCGGTGCATCAATGGTTCTGGCACATAAGGATTTAACAAAAGACTCTTGCCCTAAACACACTCATATAGTTACTGTTATTGCAGCAAAAGAAGGTGTTGAATATATGCAGGAACATCTGCCCAAAGGTAAATTCACTATTTGGATAGGAGCTTTAGACAAAGAATTAACTGCAAAATCATACATTGTACCCGGTCTGGGCGATGCCGGAGATTTGGCATACGGTGATAAAATGTAAGTTTAAAAAAGGATAAAGGTTAACAGCAATTAGAAAGTACTGTTAATCGTTTTCAAAATTTTCCTGCATATTATGAAACTCCCTAATTACTTTTTTCTTAAAATTAAAAAAAGACCTCTTAATTTCCCAAGAAGTCTTTATTTTTAGTGGCGAGAACGAGAATTGAACTCGTGACCTCCGGGTTATGAATCCGACGCTCTAACCGACTGAGCTACCTCGCCTTATTTTGCGGTCGCAAAGATATAAATTTTAACTAAATCAAAAAGAAATTATATTTTTTTATTGACTTTTTTTTCATATATTGCAATACTTAAAAAAAGGAGGAAAGATGCAACATGAACGAATAGAATTAGAATATACAATCAATACACCGCCTAACATTTTATACTACCGATTAAATAATCCCTCAGGTTTAGAAGAATGGTTTGCAAACAGAGTTAACGAAAAAGACGGAATATATACTTTTAAATGGGACCAATCAGAACAAAAAGCAAAATTATTAGAAACAAAAAAAAATGTATTTGTAAAATTCAAATGGTTAGATTCTGAAGATGGTACTTTCTTTGAATTTCGTATTCAAAAACAAGAACTCACAGGAGATGTTGCCTTGAAAATCACAGATTTTGCCGAAGCCGACGAAAAAGAAGATATTATCGGAATGTGGGATGAACAAATTGACGGATTAAAACATACATTAGGAGTATAATAATTTATATTCAGCTTTTTTAAAACTCATAAATCTTATACGTTTCAGTTTCATATCAGTTAAATCTTTATCTAAACATATAATTACTTAATTTATATAATTTTTTAACCGGGTAAAAGATAATAAAATTCCTGATTATAAGTTTTAAGGATATTTAACTTTTATAAGTTCTGACATATTTCCTTTTTTTCTATTTTTGTTTTCTAAATTTATTTTTCCGTGAAAAAAATTCACCGTTTAATTTTAAAATCATTTATAGGTCCGTTTCTTTTAACTTTTGCCATTTCATTGTTTTTCTTATTAATGCAATTTATTTGGGTTTGGGTTGATGAACTTATAGGCAAAGGTCTTAATGTCAGCATTATATTAAAGATATTATATTATGCCTCCGCTATGTTGGTTCCTATGGCATTACCTTTAGCTGTACTGTTAGCATCTGTTATGACTTTCGGAAATTTAAGCGAACATTTTGAATTAACGGCAATGAAAACTTCAGGAATATCTCTTTGGCGAATTATGAGTTCGCTTATATTTTTTATAGTTGCCCTCAGCATCGGTGCTTTCTTCTTTTCAAATAATGTATTACCTTATACTAATTTAAAATATGCACAATTACTTTATGACGTATCCAGAAAACGGCCTGAAATGAGTATTAAAACAGGCGTTTTTAATAATGAAATTGACGGTTTCAGTATTAAAGTTGACAAAAAAAATACAGAAACCGGAATGATGTACAGTTTTATGATTTACGACCATACTAAAAGAAAAGGAAATAAAAAAGTAACGGTAGCAGATTCCGGACAAATAAGTATTACAACCGATCAAAAAAATATGATTGTTACTCTTTACAGCGGCAGAAATTATAATGAAATGAAAGAAAAAAATACTGCCGGTAAAATTAAAAAAGAATATCCGTATCGTCAAGATAAATTCGATAAAGAAACAATCATTTTTCAATTGCCCGACAACAGTTTAAAGAAAAGTAATGACAGAATGTTTAAAAAACATTACGAAATAATGAACACCTCACAACTGTCTGTGGTTATTGATTCTTTAAATAAAGAATATAATATTAGGAAAAATCAATTCCAAAACAGATTATTAGAATACAATTATTTTAAATATGAGCCTAAAATTTTCCGGGACAAAGATCCGACAAAATTCATCAATGATTCCATTCGGAAATACAAAGAACCTGATAAGCTTACAACCGAATTTAATTTAGACAGTATTTATAATAACCTAAACAACAAAGATAAATTAGCAGTTATCAGAGGAGCTTATAAATCGGTTAAAATTATAAGATCAAATATTGAAAACAACGGACAATCACTTGAAAACAGATTAAAATGGCTTAAAAAACATGAATTAGCATGGTATAAGAAATTCTCTTTATCCTTTGCGTGTTTGGTATTCTTTTTTATTGGTGCTCCTTTAGGTGCAATAATAAGAAAAGGCGGCTTCGGATTTCCGTTCCTTATTTCTGTCGTTCTTTTTATGTTCTATTATGTTTTATACATTACAGGAGAAAAATCTGCTGTCGAAAATGCTGTACCGGTATTTGTAGGTGCTTGGCTGGCTTCAGGCATTTTATTTCCTCTCGGAGTTTTTATTACTTATAAAGCAACTAAAGATTCAAAAATTGTAAATAAAGAACAAATTGAAACTGTTGTTAAAAAAATACTGCATTTTTTAAAAATTTCCAAATAGAAATCCGATTATGAACATTCTGCAACTATTTAATAAAGTCCCCTACCCACCCAAAGACGGCGGTTCAGTTGCCGTTTTTAATTTATCGAAAGGCTTTGCAAAAGCAGGACATTATGTTGATTTATTGTGTTTAAATACTAATAAACATTTTATAAACATTTCGGAAATTAAAGATAAACTTCCGGAAAATATAAACTTAAAAGCAATAAATATAAATACGGATATTAAAATACTTTTTGCCCTAAAAAATATTATTTTTTCAAATCTGCCGTATATTGCCGAACGATTTATTTCAAAAGATTTTGAAACAGAACTAATAAATATTCTTAAAACCACATCATACGACATTATTCAAATCGAAGGTTTATATATGATGCCGTATATTAATACAATACGAGAATATTCCGAAGCAACAGTTTCATACAGAGCACATAACATCGAAAATGAAATTTGGCAATTAAATCTAAATCAAGAAAAAAATATCCTTAAAAAAATATATTTAAAACACCTGACTAAACGACTTAAGAAATTTGAGCTGTCATTTTTAAACACTTATGACATACTTATCCCAATAACTGCACGCGACGGAGAAATTTTCAAGAAATACGGAAACAAAAAAACCGTGCATATCAGCCCGACAGGAATTGACATAAAAACAGACAACAGCTCAAAAAAAGATTTTTCCGAAATAAAACTTTTTCATCTTGGTTCACTCGATTGGGTTCCGAATATTGAAGGTTTACAATGGTTCCTGAAAAATATCTGGATAAAAATAATAAGCAAATATCCCGACCTTCAATTTACCGTTGCAGGAAGAAATGCTTCAAAGGAATTTATAAAAACTCTGAAATCATACAAAAACATAATTTTTAAAGGAGAAATTGATAATGCAATTGATTTTATGCATAATTACAACATTATGATTGTGCCGTTACTGTCGGGAAGCGGAATGCGAATAAAAATAATTGAAGGCATGGCATACGGAAATGTTATTATTTCAACTTCAAAAGGAGCAGAAGGAATTAATGCCGAAAACAAAAAAGAAATATTAATTGCCGATAATCCGAATGAATTTATACAACAAATTTATTTCGTTCTGAACAATAAAGAAAAAATCAAAACAATATCCGAAGCCGCAAAACAATTTATTTCCGTAAATTTTAATAATTTTGCAATCTCAAATTCATTATTGAATTTTTATTCTGAAGTTATTAAAACAAATAATTAATTGGCAATTTTCTTTCAAATACTTTTTTGGTCAGGCGTTTTTGCAATCTTTCATTCTTACGTTTTGTTTCCGTTTATTTTGAAACTGAAAGCAAAAGATAAAAAAGAAAATACAATTTGTTATACTCTTTCGGATAATTTACCGAAAGTATCAATTATTTTAGCTTCATACAACGAAGAAAAAAATATTGAACACAAAATTATCTCAACTTTAGAAACTGACTATCCTTCTGAAAAAATTGAATTCCTGATAGGTTCGGATAATTCTTCCGATAAAACAAATGAAATTATTCAAAAATATGCTGAAAAATACAAGCAAATAAGATTTTTCCCGTTCAATAAAAGAACAGGAAAAACAGGAATAATTAATTATCTGAAAAAAGAAACTGAAAATGATTTTTTAATACTTACCGACACAAAAGTATTCTTTAAAAAAGATACAATTTTTCAATTAATTAAACACTTCAAAAATACGAACATAAAAATTGTAGGAGGTGTTCTGCAAAATAAGAAAAAAAATACAGATGATATTTCAATTCAGGAAGATGCATATATGAAACGTGAAATGCTCATAAAATACCGAGAAGGCTTAGTTTATGGCAAATCAACCGGAGTTTTCGGAGCAATTTATGCAATAAGGAAAGAAAATTTAGTCGATATTCCTTCAAATTTTACGGTTGATGATTTTTATGTCAGTATGAAAGTCGCCGAAAAAAATCAAATAATTATATTTGAAAAAAATGCTGTTGCGGAAGAATTAATTACAGGAAATATAAAGGAGGAATTTAAACGAAAGGTCAGAATTGCAACAGGGAATTTTCAAAATATGAAAACTTTTCTTCATATTTTAAAGAAACCGTTTTCGGGAACGGCATTTTGCTTTTTCTCGCATAAAATTATACGATGGACAGGACCTTTCATATTATTTTTTGCTTTGATAAGTAATCTTTTTTTAATAAATATATTATTATATAAAATAACTTTACTGATTTTTACAGTCTCTTTTATTATACCCCCGATAGATTATATGTTTAAAAAAATACATATTAATATTAAATTATTTAGATATTTTACACACTTTTACGGAATGAATATTGCCCTTGCAATCGGCTTTCTAAAATATATAAAAGGCATAGAATCAGCTGTTTGGGAACCTTCAAAACGTTAAATAAACAATTATAATGACAAAAAATAAACTTAATACCATTGAAGAAGCAATTCAAGCAATAAAAAACGGTGAAATTATTATCGTTGTCGATGACGAAGACAGAGAAAACGAAGGCGATTTTATAACTTCGGCAGAATTAATAACTCCTGAGAAAGTGAATTTTATGGCAA
This sequence comes from Bacteroidota bacterium, assembly GCA_024277895.1. GTDB lineage: Bacteria > Bacteroidota > Bacteroidia > Bacteroidales > JAADGE01 > JAADGE01. The sequence goes on from JAJRUH010000037.1 coordinate 25,197, forward strand.
CACACGGCAGAGGTTTAATTTGTGTTCCGCTTCCTGAAACACGATGCGTTGAATTAGATTTGGAATTGATGATAGGAAAACAAAAAAATACATCGCTGCACGAAACACCGTTCACTGTTTCAGTTGATTTAATCGGACAAGGATGCACAACCGGAATTTCGGTTCACGATCGTTCAAAAACAATTAAAGCATTAGTAGATGATACAACTACTCCCGGAGAACTTGGTCGTCCCGGGCATATTTTTCCGCTTAAAGCAAAAAATATGGGCGTTTTAAGACGTACCGGACATACCGAAGCTACCGTTGATTTAACAAATTTAGCCGGTTTAAAATCCGGCGGTGTTTTGGTTGAAATTATGAATGAAGACGGAACGATGGCTCGTTTGCCCGATTTATTTAAAGTTGCGGAACGCTTTAATCTTAAGATAGTTACTATTAAAGATTTAATTGCATACAGATTAAAAACCGAAAGCTTAATTGACAGGGGTGAAAGAGTAAAACTTCCCACAAAATACGGTAATTTTGAATTAATACCATACCAACAACTGTCGAACGGCTTGGAACATTCGGCACTTATCAAAGGCGAATGGAAAAAAGACGAACCGGTACTGGTAAGGGTACACTCATCCTGTATAACCGGCGATATTTTCGGTTCAAAAAGATGCGATTGCGGCGATCAACTTCATGAAGCTTTACGAATGGTCGAAAAAGAAGGAAAAGGCGTAGTATTATATATGAACCAAGAAGGCAGAGGTATCGGTTATTTAAATAAAATAAAAACATACAAATTGCAGGAACAAGGATATGATACCGTTGAAGCTAATCATAAACTCGGTTTCGATGATGATGAACGCGACTACGGTGTCGGTGCCCAAATTTTAAGAGATCTCGGCATTTGTAAGATACGACTTATGACTAATAACCCGGTAAAAAGAGCAGGTTTGGAAGGATACGGTTTAGAAATTACAGAAACTGTACCGATTGAAATTCCGACAAATAAATACAATCATTTTTATATGGAAACCAAAAAAACTAAGATGGGACATAATTTGCACAAATTATAAATATTAATTCCTGCTGTTTAATATGAAAAAATATGATGTTGCAGTTCTCACAAAAAAAGGATTTTTCGAACCTGAAAATCCCGATTGGTATGCAAAGCAAGCAATAAAAGAAGATGAATTTGTTTTGAAAGCTCTTGAAAAAAAAGGACTGAAAGTTATCAGAACATATTGGGACAATCCGGATTTTAATTTTTCTGAAGTAAATATTACGCTTTTCAGAACTATTTGGGATTATTTTAATCGCTTTCAAGAATTTTCTGCTTGGATGAACAAAGTAAAGAATCAAACAAAACTTATTAATCCGCCTGAAATTATCTTTGAAAACATTGACAAGCACTATCTTAAAAAACTATCTGACAACGGAATAAATATTCCTCCTACTTTTTTTATAAACAAAGGGGACAGACGTTCATTAAAAGAACTTCATAAAGAATTTAACTTATCGGAAAGTGTTTTAAAACCGTGCGTTTCGGGTGCGGGAAGACATACCTACAAACTTTCGCAAAAAAATTTATTTCAATATAAAGAAATTTACCGTAAATTAATTTCGGAAGAAGACATGATGCTGCAAGAATTTCAACATAACATATACAAAAAAGGCGAACTCGCATTTATGATGTTCGACGGAAAATTCAGCCATGCAGTTCTGAAAAAAGGAAAAAAAGGCGATTTTCGTGTTCAGGATGATTTCGGAGGCAGTGTTTTTGAGTATAAACCTTCCGTTGAAGAAATTGAATTTGCCGAAAAAGTAGTTTCTGCCGTTAAACCTTTGCCTGTTTATGCAAGAGTTGATATAATAACAGACAACAATAACAAACCGGCAATAGGAGAAATTGAACTTATAGAACCCGAATTATGGTTCCGTTTCTATCCTCCTGCAGCCGATTTATTGGCAGATGCAATTATTAAATTACTTTAAGCTTTTGCTGTCGGTCCGCCGAAATTCATCGGAATTTGCGGTCCTTTTTGCTCTTTTATTTCACCGAAAGCTTGTTCGTATTTTCGAATATTATCTCCCAAAGCTTTTAATAATCTTTTAGCATTATCCGGTGATAAAATTATACGAGATTTTACAGGTGCTTTTGGGATACCCGGCATCATTCTGACAAAATCAATGATAAATTCCGATCCGGAATGTGATATCACAGCTAAATTAGAGTATATACCTTGTGCAATATCTGCTGAAAGTTCGATATTTAAACCGTTTTTGTTGTCTTGTTGTTCCATAATTATTATTTTTATTGAAAAAAGGTCAAGCCTTACGACCCGACCTTTATTTATTTTAAATTAGTTATTCTTCTGATTAAAAATCAATTATTCTTTTCTTCATTTAATTTGTCCAATTCTTCTTTTGAACCCACAATCATTGTCCTATATTCTTTCATACCGGTTCCGGCAGGAATTTTATGTCCTACAATAACATTTTCTTTCAAACCGAGTAAATAATCTGTTTTTCCGGAAATTGCCGCCATATTAAGAACTTTTGTCGTTTCTTGAAATGATGCTGATGATAAGAAACTCTTAGTTCCCAAAGACGCTTTTGTAATTCCCTGCAACACAGGTCGTGATGTTGCCTGAACGGCATCTCGTGCGGTCATTTGTTTCAAATCTTTACGTTTCAGCATAGAATTTTCATTTCTCAATTTTCTGTTAGAAATAATTTCTCCTGCTTTATAGTTTTGAGAATCTCCGGCATCTTCGATTACTTTCATTCCGTAAATATTATCATTTTCATCAATAAAATCCCATTTATCAACAATTTCTTTTTCACGGAAAATAGTATCACCTGTATCCTCAATTTCAACTTTTTTCATCATTTGTCTGACAATGACTTCAAAATGTTTATCATTAATTTTTACACCTTGTAAACGATAAACTTCCTGAACTTCATTAACAATATGTTCCTGAACTTTTGTTGCACCTTTAATATCAAGTATATCGTCCGGTGTAACAGCACCGTCAGACAGAGGCGTTCCAGCTTTAACAAAATCGCCGGGTTGTACTAAAATTTGTTTTGATAAAGAAATAAAATATTTCTTAGTATCGCCGGTTTTAGATGTTATTACGACACCTTTTTTACCTCTTTTAATTTTATCAAAAGAAATAATACCGTCAATTTCAGCTACTGTTGCAGGATTTGAAGGATTTCTGGCTTCTACAAGTTCTGTAACTCTCGGAAGACCACCTGTAATATCGCCTGCTTTACCTGCCATTCTCGGAATTTTTGCAATATTATCACCTTGAATAATTTTATCCCCGTCACTAACAGTAAGGTGCGAACCTACAGGTAAGTTATAAGTCATCAAATCTTTTCCGTCTTTATCCAAAATAACAACTTCAGGATTTTTACGTTTATCCTTTGTTTCAATAATTACTTTTTCAATAAAGTTTGTTTGTTCGTCTTTCTCAATTTTATATGTAATACCTTCTTTAAGATTTCTTAATTCAATATTTCCTGTAAATTCAGAAATAATCAACGCATTATAGGGATCCCATTCACAAATTAATTCACCTCTTTTAATTTCACCGGGTTTTACATATAATCTTGCACCGTAGGGTATTGAATAGCTTGTAAGTTGAATGCCGGTATTTTTATCAAAAACTTTCATTTCAGTCATACGACTGACGACAATATGGTGTTTTTTACCATCTTTTTCAGTGTCAACCGTTCTCAATTCTTCAAACTCACAAATTCCGTCATATTTTGCAGAAATACTGTTTTCGGAAGCTGCACCGCCGGCAACACCGCCAACGTGGAAAGTACGAAGTGTCAACTGAGTACCCGGCTCGCCGATAGATTGAGCAGCAATAACCCCGATAGCTTCGCCTCTTTGTACCATTCTTCCGGTAGATAAATTTCTGCCGTAACATTTCGCACAAACTCCTTGTCTTGTTTCGCAAGTAAGTACCGAACGTATTTCAACTGTTTCAATCGGAGAATTTTGAATTTCCTGAGCAATTTCTTCCGTAATTTCTTCTCCGGCAGCAATAATTAAATAATTTTCATTCGGGTGATAGATATTATGAACAGTAGTTCTTCCGAGAATTCGTTCGTAAAGAGTTTCAACAACGTCATCTTTGTTCATAATTGTTGTTGCTTCCAAACCTCTTAATGTTCCGCAATCTTCTTCAGTAATAACCACATCCTGAGCTACATCAACTAAACGTCGTGTCAAATATCCTGCATCAGCAGTTTTCAATGCCGTATCAGCCAAACCTTTACGAGCACCATGGGTAGAGACAAAATATTCTAAAACAGATAATCCCTCTTTAAAATTGGACAAAATCGGGTTTTCAATAATTTGTCCTGTTGTTGCACCGGATTTCTGAGGTTTAGCCATTAAGCCTCTCATTCCGGATAACTGGCGAATTTGTTCTCTTGAACCCCGAGCACCGGAATCCAACATCATATATACAGAGTTAAAACCGTCCTTATCTTTACTGATTGTATTCATTACCTGTTGAGTCAGGCGAGCATTCGTATGTGTCCAAATATCAATAATTTGATTATAGCGTTCATTATTTGCAATAAATCCCATATTGAAGTTATTCATAACTTCTTCAACCAAACGATAACCTTCATCAACTAATTCTTGTTTTACATCCGGAATAATAACATCACCGAGATTAAATGATAATCCGCCTTCAAATGCCATTTTATATCCTAAACTCTTAATATCATCAAGAAATTTTGCAGTTTTAGAAGTTCCGCAAATCTTTAATATATTTCCGATAATAGTTCTTAATGATTTTTTTGTTAAGACTTCATTAACATAGGCTACTTCTTCAGGAATATGTTGGTTAAATATAACACGACCGACAGTAGTTTCAATAATTTTATCTTTTATTAAAACTTTTATTTCGGCATGCATATCCACAGCATCTTCATTAAGTGCTATAATAACTTCCTCGGAAGAATAAAAAGTTAAACCGGCCCCTTTAATCGGATTTTCTTTTGTAGATTTCTTAGGTTTAGTAATATAATAAAGCCCTAAAACCATATCTTGAGAAGGAACCGTAACCGGAGCACCGTTGGCGGGATTCAAAATATTATGTGATGCTAACATTAAAACTTGCGCTTCTAAAACAGCAGCATTACCCAAAGGTAAATGGACTGCCATTTGGTCTCCGTCAAAATCGGCGTTAAAACCTGTACAGACTAACGGATGTAATTGAATTGCTTTCCCTTCAATTAATTTTGGCTGAAATGCTTGAATACCAAGTTTATGCAGTGTTGGTGCACGGTTTAACAGTATAGGATGCCCTTTTAAAATATTTTCTAAAATATCCCATACTACAGCATCTCTTCTGTCAACAATTTTTTTAGCAGATTTAACTGTTTTTACAATTCCTCTTTCGATTAATTTTCTAATAATAAAGGGTTTATAAAGTTCTGCCGCCATTTCTTTCGGAATACCGCATTCATGCAGTTTTAATTCCGGACCGACAACAATAACAGAACGCGCAGAATAATCAACACGTTTACCAAGCAGATTTTGTCTGAAACGACCTTGTTTTCCTTTCAAACTGTCACTTAAAGATTTAAGGGGTCTGTTTGCTTCAGTTGTAACAGCACTTGATTTACGAGAGTTGTCAAATAATGAATCAACGGCTTCCTGAAGCATTCTTTTTTCATTTCTTAAAATGACTTCGGGAGCTTTAATTTCAATTAATCGTTTTAATCTGTTATTTCTTATAATTACTCGTCGGTATAAATCATTTAAATCGGAAGTTGCAAAGCGTCCTCCGTCAAGAGGAACCAAAGGTCTTAACTCAGGAGGAATTACGGGTAAAACCTTTACAATCATCCATTCAGGTTTATTAATATTTTTTGAAGCATTGAATGCATTAATAACATTTAATCTTTTTAAAGCCTGACTTTTTCGTTGTTGAGAAGTTTCGGTATTCGCTGCAGCACGAAGATCAATTGCTAATTGTGTTAAATCAATTTTAGCAAGCATTTGTTCAATTGCTTCCGCTCCCATTTTTGCAATAAACTTATTCGGATCATCATCAGGAAGCATATGATTATCTTTAGGCAAGGAATCTATAATTTCGATATATTCTTCTTCCGAAAGGAAATCCATAACATTAACACCGTCTTCTTCTTTAACACCCGGTTGAATTACAACATATTTTTCGTAATAAATAATTGAGTTCAGTTTTTTTGTGGGAATACCGAGAAGATAACCTAATTTGTTGGGTAATGAACGAAAATACCATAAATGAACGACCGGAACAACCAATGAAATGTGTCCTCTTCTTTCACGTCTGACTTTTTTTTCTGTAACTTCTACCCCACATCGATCACATACGATTCCCTTGTACCGAATTCTTTTATACTTCCCGCAATGACATTCATAATCTTTCACGGGACCGAAAATTCTTTCGCAAAATAAACCGTCGCGTTCAGGTTTATATGTTCTGTAATTTATTGTTTCAGGTTTTAATACTTCACCGTAAGAATGTTCTAAAATTTCTTCGGGAGAAGCTAAACTAATGACAATTTTTGAGAAATTATTATCAGCGTTATTCTTTTGTCTGAAAGCCATATTTTTATATTAAAATGTAATTAGATAAATGAATTTGTATTTACAATTGGTTATTCTAAACCTATATGTAAACCTAATCCTCTTAGTTCGTGCAAGATAACTTTAAATGATTCGGGAACACCCGGTTCCGGAATTATCTTACCTTTCACAATTGCTTCATACGCTTTAGCTCTTCCTACAACATCATCTGATTTTATTGTCAGCATTTCCTGAAGAATATTTGCAGCACCGTATGCTTCAAGTGCCCAAACTTCCATTTCACCAAACCGTTGACCTCCGAACTGAGCTTTACCTCCGAGTGGTTGTTGAGTAATTAAAGAATACGGACCGATAGAACGTGCATGCATCTTATCGTCAACCATGTGCCCCAGTTTAAGCATATAAATTACACCTACAGTTGCAGGTTGATGAAATTTCATTCCTGTTCCTCCGTCATAAAGATAGGTTCTTCCGTATCTCGGAATACCTGCTTTATCGGTATATTCATTAATATCATCTAATGAGGCACCGTCAAAAATCGGTGTAAAGAATTTCACACCCAATCTCTTTCCTGCCCAACCGAGAACTGTTTCATAAATTTGTCCTAAGTTCATACGTGAAGGTACTCCTAAGGGATTCAGTACAATATCTACAGGAGTTCCGTCTTCGAGGAACGGCATATCTTCATCTCTTACAATTCTGGCAACAATACCTTTATTTCCGTGACGACCAGCCATTTTATCGCCAACTTTTATTTTACGTTTTTTTGCAATATATACTTTTGCTAATTGTAAAATTCCTATCGGCAATTCATCACCTACCGTAATACTGTATCTTTTTCGTTTATATTTACCTTGTATGATTTTAAATTTAATTGAATAGTTATGTAATAATTTTTCAATTAATTTGTTTGTATCCTTTTCGGTTGTCCAATTTACGGGGTTTACCGAAATATAATCTATTTCTTTTAATCTTTTAAGTGCAAATTTCTTACCTTTAGGAATTATTTCTGCATTTAAAAAATCAGTAACACCTTGCGATGTTTTTCCGTTAACAAGAATAAATAATTTATCAACAAGTTTTTCATACAATTGAGAAAGTTCTCTTTCTTGTTCAAAATCAATTTTTTCAATCAGCGGTTTTTCGGCATTTTTTATTTTTTTACTTTTTACGGATCGTGAAAAAAGTTTCTTATTAATAACAACTCCTTTTAATGAAGGAGAGGCCTTCAAGGAAGCATCTTTTACATCACCGGCTTTATCACCGAAAATAGCACGTAATAATTTTTCTTCGGGTGAGGGGTCAGATTCTCCTTTAGGTGTAATTTTTCCTATCAGAATATCACCGGGATTAACATGAGCACCGATTCGAATCATTCCGTTTTCATCCAATTGTCTTGTTGCTTCTTCACTAACATTCGGAATATCAGGGGTTAACTCTTCCATTCCTCTTTTGGTATCTCTGACTTGCAAAATATGTTCTACAACATGAATTGATGTAAAAACATCTTCTCTTACAACTCTTTGAGATATAACAATAGCATCCTCAAAATTATATCCTTTCCAAGGCATAAATGCAACTTTAAGATTCTTTCCTAAAGCTAATTCAGCATTTTCAGTTGAATATCCGTCCGTTAAGATTTGACCTGTTGTTACTTTATCACCTTTTCTGACAACAGGGATTAAATTAACTGTTGTATTTTGATTTGTTTTTCTGAATTTCGGCAATCTGTATCTTACCGTATCATCTTCAAAACTTACAAATTTTTCTTCTTCAGAACGTGCATATCTTATAACTATCTCATCTGCATCAACATATTCAACAACTCCGTCGCCTTCTGAAAATAGTTGATTTCTTCCGTCCCTGACAATAATCGGTTCGATTCCGGTTCCTACAATCGGAGCTTCACAAGTAACCAAAGGTACTGCTTGACGCATCATATTAGATCCCATCAAAGCTCTGTTTGCATCATTATGTTCCAAGAACGGAATTAAAGAAGCTGCTATTGAAGCAATTTGATTGGGTGCAACATCCATATAATCAAGTTTTTCTTTCTCAATATAGGGAAAATCTCCTTGTGAACGTGCTTTTATTTTTTCTGCCATTAATTCTCCTTTCTCATCGAAATTTGAATTTGCCTGACCTATAATCTTATTATCTTCTTCTTCGGCACTAAGGTAAACTATACCTTTTTCAGTAATATCAATTTTCCCGATAATAACTTTTCGATAGGGTGTTTCAATAAACCCGAGATCATTGATTTTTGCATAAACACATAAAGAAGAAATCAAACCGATATTCGGTCCTTCGGGAGTTTCAATGGGGCAAAGTCTTCCGTAATGTGTATAGTGAACATCACGAACTTCAAATCCGGCTCTTTCTCTGGATAAACCTCCGGGACCTAAAGCAGACATCCTTCTTTTATGTGTCATTTCGGCCAAGGGATTCGTTTGGTCTAAGAATTGAGACAGCTGATTTGTTCCGAAAAAAGAATTTATTACTGATGATAATGTTTTTGCATTAATCAAATCAATAGGAGTAAAAACTTCATTATCTCTCACATTCATTCTTTCGCGGATAGTTCTTGCCATTCTGGCTAAACCCACTCCGAATTGATTTCCTAATTGTTCTCCTACAGTTCGAACTCTTCTGTTACTTAAATGGTCGATATCATCAACATCAATTTTTGAATTTATTAATTCAATAAGGTATTTAATGATTTCAGTTATATCTTCTTTGGTAAGAATTCTGGTTTCTACAGGAATATTCAGACCAAGTTTTTTGTTCATTTTATATCTTCCTACAGCACCGAGATCATATCTTTTATCTGAAAAGAATAAATTATCTATTACTTCTCTTGCAGTAGATTCATCCGGCGGTTCTGCACTTCTCAGTTGTCTGTATATATATAGAACTGCTTCTTTCTCAGAATTACACGGGTCTTTTTGTAATGTACTGTATATCAGTGCGTAATCTATAGGATTTGTTGTTTCTCGATGTAATAAGATTGTTTTAGCTCCGGAATCAATAATTTGTTCGACATGTTCCTCTTCAAGAACAGTTTCTCTGTCGATAATTATTTCATTTCTTTCGATTGAAACGACTTCACCGGTATCTTCGTCAACAAAATCCTCAATCCAAGATTTCAATACTCTGGCAGCTAATTTTTTACCGACAGATTCTTTTAATGAGGTTTTTGTAACCTTAATTTCGTCAGCTAAATCGAAAATTTCTAAGATTTCCTTATCACTTTCGTATCCGATAGCTCTCAATAAAGTAGTTACGGGTAATTTTTTCTTTCTGTCGATATATGCATGCATTACATTATTAATATCGGTAGCAAACTCAATCCATGATCCTTTAAAAGGAATAATTCTGGCTGAATAAAGTTTTGTACCGTTGGCATGCAAACTTTGACTGAAAAATACACCCGGAGAACGATGTAATTGGGAAACAATAGCACGTTCTGCACCGTTAATAATAAATGTTCCTTTCGGAGTCATGTACGGAATTTGATCAAGATATACATCCTGAATAACTGTATCAAAATCTTCATGTTCCGGGTCGGTACAATAGAGTTTTAATTTAGCTCTGAAAGGTAAGCTGTACGTTAAACCTCTTTCCAAACATTCATCTTTAGAATATCTGGGAGGGTCTAAAGTATAATCCAAAAATTCAAGAACAAAGTTATTTCTGGTATCTGTAATCGGAAAATTATCAGTAAAGACTTTATAAAGTCCTTCTTGTTTTCGTTCTTCGAAAGTTGAGTTTAATTGGAAAAATTCCTGAAATGATTTTAATTGAATTTCAAGAAAATCAGGATAATCAAGGCTTTGACCTGTAGAAGCAAAATTTATTCTTTGATTGGAAGATGTCATCAGCAATAAAAATTTAATAATTGTTTACTAATTACAATAAAAGGTTTAGAGTTAAATCTCTTCAACTCTAAACCCAAGAAAACCGAAAAATATAATTATTTCAGTTCTACTTCAGCACCTTCAGCTTCTAATTCTGCTTTTAAATGTTCAGCTTCTTCTTTAGTAACACCTTCTTTAATTGTTGCAGGGGCACTGTCAACTAAGTCTTTAGCTTCTTTTAAACCGGCACTGGTTAATTCTTTAACTTTTTTTACGACTTTTAATTTAGCAGCACCTGCTGATTTTAAGATTACATCAAAAGATGTTTTTTCTTCAGCATCGGCACCGTCTCCGGCTCCGCCGGCAACAGCGACAGCTACAGGAGCAGCTGCGGGTTCAATTCCGTATTCATCTTTAAGAATATCTGCTAATTCTTTAACTTCTTTTACAGTTAAATTTACTAATTGCTCTGCAAAATCTTTAATATTTGCCATTTTATAAAATTTTAAACTGGTTTTAATTTACTTTGTTAATTATTCTTTTCTTCAAGAGTTTTAAGAACACCTGTAAGGGTATTTCCTCCTGATTGTAATGCTGAAAGCACACTTTGAACCGGTGATTGTAATAAACCGATAACATCTGCAATAAGTTCTTCTTTCGATTTAATTGATACTAATATATCAATTTGATCATCTCCGATATAGAAACCGTCTTCAACAAAAGCACCTTTTAAAAAGAGCTTTTCGATTTTGTTTTTCTTTTTGAAATCTTTGATGAGTTTTGCCGGTTTATTACCGACTTCTGAAAGCATTACAGATGTTTGTCCTTTGAGTACTTCAAACAATTTTGATAAATCTTTATCAGATTTTTCAATCGCTTCTTGCAATAAGGTATCTTTTGCAACAACTAACTCAATATCATTTTTATAACACTCTTTTCTTAAATTAACGGTATCTCCGGCATTTAAACCTAAAGAATCCGTAATATAAATATGAGCGGCATTATTGATTTTGTCAGTTAATACATCAATTACCTGATTTTTTTCTTCACGTGTCATAATCAGATTATTTGAAATTTTTAATTCTCAGAAATAACTGATTTCTCATCTATTCTGATACTCGGACTCATTGTTCCTGACATAAATATACTTTGAATATAGCCGCCTTTAGCAGATGCCGGTCGTAATTTTAAAATTGTTTTTAAAAATTCTTTGGCATTATCGGTAATTTTATCAGCATCAAAAGAGACTTTACCGACAGCGGAATGAATAATTCCGTATTTGTCAACTTTAAAGTCAATTTTTCCTTGCTTTAAATCTTTTACCGTATTTGCTATATCCATAGTTACTGTACCGATTTTCGGATTAGGCATTAATCCGCGAGGACCTAAAATTCGACCTAACGGACCAACTTTTCCCATAACCGAAGGGGTTGCTACAATAACATCAATATCTGTCCAACCGTCTTTGATTTTTTTAACATATTCATCTAACCCGACATGATCAGCACCTGCAGATTTTGCTTCTTCTTCTTTATCAGGTGTACACAAAACAAGAACTCTTACATCCTTACCTGTTCCGTGCGGAAGAGAAACTGTTCCTCTTACCATTTGATCGGCTTTTCGCGGATCAACACCTAATTTTACATCAATATCTACAGACGAATCAAATTTGGTATTGGAAATATCTTTTACCAAAGATGCAGCTTCTGACAATGAGTACTTCTTATCTTTATCAATTTTTGATAAAGCTAATTTTTCGTTTTTTGTTATTCTTGCCATTTTGTTTGAAAGCTTAAATAATTCATCTTAACCGGGAAATTCGCCTTTAACTACGATTCCCATACTTCTTGCCGTGCCTGCAACCATTTTCATTGCTGATTCAATTTTAAAGGCATTTAAATCTGCCATTTTATCTTCAGCAATTTGTTTGATTTGCTCCCATGTTACGCTTGCGACTTTATCTCTGTTAGATTCACTTGAACCGGATTTGATTTTGGCAATTTGTAACAATTGAACAGCAGCGGGAGAAGTTTTTGTAACAAAATCAAAGGTTTTGTCTTTATAAACCGAAATTTCTACCGGAATAACCTGTCCTGCTTTTTCTTGTGTTCGGGCGTTAAACTGTTTACAGAATTCCATAATGTTTACACCTGCAGCACCAAGAGCGGGACCAACCGGAGGAGACGGATTTGCAGCACCGCCTTTGATTTGTAATTTAACAACTTTTGTAACTTCTTTAGCCATTTTCTTTCTTTTTGAAAGTGTATAAATTTGGAAGCATTTATATTAACGTAACAGCTATTCTTTTTCTACTTGCATGTAACTTAATTCCAGAGGTGTTTTTCTGCCGAAAATTTTCACCATAACTTTCAGCTTTTTCTTTTCTTCATTAACCTCTTCAATAACTCCCGTAAAACCGTTAAACGGTCCGTCGGTAACTTTAATATTTTCTCCGGGAAAATAAGGAATTTCATTCAATTCATCAGATTCCAGTAATTCATCAACTTTTCCTAACATTCTGTTCACTTCACTTTGTCTTAAAGGAACAGGATCGCCTCCTCTTGTTTCGCTGAGAAAACTGATAACATTGGGTACATTCTTTAATATATGCGGAATTTCTCCGACTAAAACTGCTTCTATAAAAACATATCCCGGAAAATAATTTCTTTCTCTGCTTATTTTTTTCCCGTTTCTTACTTGGTAAACCTTTTCAGTAGGAATGATAACTTGAGTAATATAATCTTGAAGATTAAGACGGGAAACTTCACTGTCAATATAATTTTTGACTTTTTTTTCTTTTCCGCCTATAGCTCTAAGAACATACCATTTGGGCATTTTATCCGTAACTTCGTTCATTTTATCAAACCAACTTATAAATTTGTTCCATTATAAAACTGAAAGATATATCCATCAGGTATACCACAACAGCTATAATAAAGGATGCAATCATTACCACAATAGCACTGTTTTGCAACTCAGACCAAGAAGGCCAAGTAACTTTTTTTACCAATTCTATATATGCTTCTTTTAAATAGCCTTTTATCTTCATAACTGTA
>JAJRUH010000038.1 GCA_024277895.1 Bacteroidota bacterium
ACCAAATGCACTTTTGAGCAGAGGAGTTGCCGGCACAATTGACGACAGTTTGATTTATACCTTGCCCGGAAGCGTAAAAGCCGTAAAAGAGTATATGACTGAAATTTTAAAAACTATGTATCATTTATTTTTTATGCTTCACGGAATTGATGTGCATTAAGAACTTAATTAAATATTTTGAATTTCTTTTTTAATTTATGATAAACAATGTTAAGAAACATAGTTCTTGTTTTACTCATTCAAAATTTTTAATTTAGCAACCGACGATTTTTATTAATTAAATTAAATAATAAGAAAATGGCAAAGAAAAACGTAATTATTATCGGAGCTGCAGGTCGCGATTTTCACAATTTTAATACCTATTATCGCGATAATGAAGACTATAACGTAGTTGCTTTTACGGCTGCACAAATTCCCGACATAGACGGAAGAAAATACCCAGCCGAATTGGCGGGAAGTTTATATCCGCAAGGAATTCCCATTTATGCGGAAGAAGACCTTCCTAAATTAATTAAAGATTTGAATGTTGACGATTGCGTATTTTCATACAGCGACGTAAAATATTCTAAAGTTATGGCAATGAGTGCAATAGTTAATGCCGCCGGAGCAAATTTTCATTTATTGGGTCCTAATGACACGATGATTAAAAGCAAAAAACCGGTTATTGCCGTTGTTGCGACAAGAACAGGTTGCGGAAAAAGCCAAACTTCACGTAAAGTAATTGAATATTTGATGGCTAAAGGTTTGAAAGTTATCGCAATTCGACATCCTATGCCTTACGGCGATTTGGTTGCCCAAAAAGTTCAACGCTTTGCCGTTGTCGAAGATTTGAAAAAACATAAATGTACCATCGAAGAAATGGAAGAATACGAACCTCACGTAGTAAGAGGAAACGTAATTTATGCAGGCGTTGATTACGAAGCTATCGTAAGAGCCGCAGAAGAAGACCCCGACGGATGTGACGTAATTCTTTGGGACGGAGGGAATAACGACTTCTCATTTTATAAACCTGATTTAACCATTACCGTTGCCGACCCACACAGACCGGGTAACGAACTTTCATACTACCCCGGTGAAGTGAATTTAAGACTTGCCGATGCAATTGTCATTAATAAAATGGATTCTGCATCTCCGGAAGGTATTCAAACCGTAAGAGAAAGTATTGCAAAAGTTAACCCGAATGCAATGGTTATCGACGGTGCATCTCCTTTACGTGTTGAAAATTGGGAAGTTATTAAAGGTAAAAAAGTACTTGTCGTAGAAGACGGACCTACATTAACACACGGCGAAATGAAACTCGGTGCCGGAACTGTTGCAGCTATGAAATTCGGTGCTGCCGAATTGGTTGACCCGCGACCTTATGTTGTCGGTAAATTAGCCGAAACATTTAAAATTTACCCGAATATAGGCGAATTGATGCCGGCAATGGGCTATAGTGACGAACAACTGAAAGATTTGGAAACTTCAATTAACAATACCGATTGTGATGTTGTGGTTATCGGAACGCCGATTGATTTAACTCGAATTGTTAAAATAAATAAACCTACGGCAAGAGTTTTTTATGATTTGCAAGAAATAGGAAAACCTGATTTAGACGGTATTTTAACAGATTTTGTTAAAAAACATAATTTAAAATAAGCAGTTTTATCTGTTTTTAATAACCGTGTTGTTTTCTGCGACACGGTTTTTTTTTCAGAAACAGGGGAAAAGGGTGTGTTTTTTTGACAGGTTGGAAATATAGTTTTTAGAATTTCAACTTATTGCCCCCCATTTTTTATTTCTCATCATCAATGTTTTAAGTTGTTTTACAAGGATTTGATTTTTATCTTGTTTTAATTCTGCATCTTCCCTTAAAACGAGATCGGCAGTATGTCTTGCGGTTTCCAAAATTTTGTAATCTTTACTTAAATCGGAAAGTTTCAGTTCAAAAGGAATGCCGCTTTGTCTGGTTCCTTCGGTGTCGCCGGGTCCTCGTAATTTCATATCTGCTTCGGCAATTTGGAATCCGTCGTTGGTTTCGACCATAGTCTGAATGCGAATTTTTGCTTCTTTCGAGAGTTTGTATGAAGTCATTAAAACACAATACGATTGGTCGGCACCTCGACCTACGCGTCCTCGTAACTGATGTAATTGAGACAAGCCGAAACGTTCGGCACTTTCAATAATCATAACACTTGCATTCGGGATGTCAACACCTACTTCGATAACTGTTGTGGCAACCATAATATTTGTAATCCCTTTAACGAACAGTTTCATTGATTTTTCTTTCTCTTCCGGTTTCATTTTTCCGTGCAGAACGCTTACGGCATATTTCGGCGGAGGAAATGCTCTGCTGATACTTTCAAGCCCGTCTTCTAAATCTTTGTAATCAAAATTTTCCGATTCATATATCAAAGGATAGACGATGTAAATTTGCCTGCCGGCTTTTATTTGTTCTTTCATAAACTTGAAAACTTGCAGACGCTTTCCGTCAAAGGAATGAATTGTTTTTACGGGCTTTCTTCCGGGTGGTAATTCATCAATGACAGAAATTTCGAGGTCGCCGTAAACAGTCATAGCAAGTGTTCGAGGAATTGGAGTTGCCGTCATAACAATAATATGCGGCGGTTGTATGTTTTTTTTCCACATTTTTGCCCGTTGTGCCACTCCGAAACGGTGTTGCTCGTCAATAACCGTAAGTCCCAGATTTTTAAAGATAACCGTATCTTCGATTAATGCGTGAGTTCCGATAAGAATGTTAATTTCTCCGGATTGTAAATCAGCGTGCAATTGTTTTCTTTCAGATTGTTTTGTTGAACCGGTCAGAAGTGCAATTTTCAAACCCAAGGTTTTAAGGAAATTATTGATTGTTTTAAAATGTTGATTTGCTAAAATTTCCGTAGGAGCCATTAAACTTGCCTGATAACCGTTATCAACAGCAATTAGCATAAGCATAAGAGCAACAAGTGTTTTGCCGCTTCCTACATCGCCTTGCAAAAGTCTGTTTGCTTGTTTTCCGGAGGCAAAATCTTTTCGTATTTCTTTTATTACCCGTTTTTGTGCATTTGTAAGTTCAAAAGGCAGCTTTTCTTTATAAAATTTATTGAAATAATTTCCGACTTTTGAAAAAACAAAACCTTTGTATTTTAATCGTCTTCCGAATTTAATTTTAAGAATATTAAGCTGAATGTAAAAAAGTTCTTCAAATTTCAGACGATATAATGCACGTTTTAATTTTTCTGCATTTTCGGGGAAATGTATGTTGTGAATTGCTTCGTGAAAAGAAAGCAAGTGATATTTTTGAACAATGTAAGTCGGAAGTGTTTCGGGCAGTTTGATTGTTAAGTTCTCAAGTATTCCGGCAATAATTTTTCTGAAAACTCTTGATGTTACGTTTTTTTTTGTCAGTTTTTCCGTTGAAGGATAAACAGCTTGCAGCGATGAGCTGTATCTTTTATTGAATGTTTCCGGAGCGTCGATTTCGGGGTGGGCAATGTTTATTTTTCTGCCGTAGCGAGCAGGTTTTCCGAAAACAATGTATTCTTTACCTGAAGTCAAGTTTTCTTTAATCCATTTTACTCCTTTAAACCAAATAAGTTCAATTGTTCCGGTTTCGTCGGAAAAATCGGCGGTAAGATATGTTTTTCTTCCGCTGCCTTTGGTTTGGAAATTTGATGTAATTCCTTTGATTTGAACATTCGGGAAGTCGGATTTTATTTCAGCAATTTTGTAAAATTTTGTTCTGTCAATATAACGAAAAGGAAAATGATATAATAAATCCTTCGCCGTAAATATATTCAGTTCGTTATTTAATAACTCGGCACGTTTTGGTCCTACGCCTTTTATAAATTGTATGTCATCGGTAAGTTGCAAGTTAAGAGTCGAAAGTTAAAGGTTGAAAGTTGCGAGTAAAAAGGTTAAAGTTTACTGAGAATAACTTTAACCTTTTTACTCGCAACTATATTTTAAAATATACGTTCTTTTTTTAATACCAAACCGCCGGTTTGTTCAACCCAAATTACAATGCTTTGCCCTTTACGGATTTTGTTAATAAAATGCGGGGCAGCTGCATAAAAACTTTTAATACCTTCTTTTCGAGCTTTTTCAGGGTTAGTCATAAATTCTGCAAATTCTTTTAAGCGAGAATAATAGCTGTTTTTGTCAATTCCGTATATTTCGTCATCATCACGATGGAAAATATACGGTACACCGACTGAATCGGTTGTTTGAAGAAGAATGCCGTCGTCTTTTGCAACTTCTTCGCTGAATATTTTATAAGGCATTACTAAATTTACTTTTTTGCCGCTTTCTATTTCGGAATAATCAAAATTCATTACATAATTCAGAAAATAAATGTCGTGTCCTTTTATTTCAACAGATTGAGGATTTGGCAGATAATCATCTAATTTGTAATCGTAATAATATATTTTCAGTTTTGTTGTATTATTAACATAATCAACATCTTCGATATTTAATTTCGCAATTATATAACTTTTATCCAGATTTTTTACGACTGTTTTTAACTCCTGAATACGTTTTTGATTGTTAACATAATCATCTATGGTAGTAAAAGCATTTGATAAACCGACAATTCCGAATAATATTAAAAAAACACCGAGAAGAACAGGCAATTTTGAAACAATATTCATAAATGCTTTTATCAACTCACTAAAAAAAATATACATTCGTTCAAAAAAAGAAGGTCTTAAATTTCTGCTTACAGCTTCATGTGCTATTTTTCTTACTTTCAGTGCATTATAAATTGTAAAAATAAGGTAAAGAATAAGAAATAAAAGCAAAAGCAGATAACCCGTTTTGGTTGTAAATAAGTATAAAATAAAATCGGAAACCGGTTTTAAAAACCAATTAATTTGTTGTAAAATTTCTTGTGAATTGCCCATAATTCAATGATTAATAATGTTATATAATAATTTATAAATCTTCACTTACTTCAATTCCGCCTTTGGTATGAATAATTATTTTATATATATGGTTGACTTGAAATTCATTTAATTTTGCAATATCCT
>JAJRUH010000039.1 GCA_024277895.1 Bacteroidota bacterium
AATACAAAAGAGATGTGCAGCTGAGCAGCAAAAATTTGATAGTTTTATCAAAAAAAGTGCAAGGATTTCAAGATATTTCATTCAAAAACCTTGCACTTTATCACAGAAATACAAGTATAAAGTGTTGGATTACACCATATCTAGCGTTTTTCAGCAAGCCCTACTTAAATGTAAATTAGTTCTACTAAATATAAACATTGATACAATGACTATCAACAACTAAAATCCGGAAAAAATATATTTATTATTTGTAAAAGTTATTTTCACAGCTTTCCGGCTTTTTTCAAATAAATTATATACTTTTTCCAATTCGCTCCAAAATTCAACGAGTTGCTTAGGTGTCATTTCGGAATTTATTTTTTCGGACATTTTTGTTTTATCTTTTTCAGAAAAACGAAAAGGGAAAATGTGAATTTGCGGGTATCCGTAAGTGTTGGAATTGTGATAACGTGCCGAAAGAAAAACAGGCAGAAAGTTTTTGTTTTCAAAAGAAACGCAACCTGCCGTAATACAATTTCCGTGCAGACAAATTGCACCTCCGGGATTTGCTTTTCCGAGAATTTCGCGAGTTCGGTTTCTGTCAATTGCCGTAGGATAATCAATACACATTTTAAAACTTGATCCGTAACCGACTGAGCCGTAATTGTTAATTTCTCCGGTGTTTAATTTTATCCACATAAATGCGTTGCTGCTTCCGTACATTATTTTGCAGGTATAAAAACCTTCGGGAGTTTTGCCGTCGCCTTGCTGCAATTTTGTCCCGGCTTCATCGTCAACGGCACAAACCGGCAGTGTTGCCAATAATTTTAATGTGTCGGAACGTTTGTGTGCCGCCCAAATTTCGAATTCTTTTTCTTCTTTAAAAAGTCTGAATAAAATGTATTTAGGCGGATATGTGATACCGTTTTCGGAACAAATATTTTTATATGATTTTCCGATAAGTTGCTCCAAACGTTGTTTTATAAAATATGAAGATTTTTCATTTGTTCCTTTTTTAATATCAGGAACAGTATCAATTTTAAAAACCGTAAATTTTGAACTGCGAGGTTCTTTAAAAAATTTGTTGTAGTTGCTTACTGCTTTTTTAATAGTTTGATTCTGTGAATCGGAGCAGGAAGCTATAAAGAACGACAGTAAAAAAAATAATAAAATACGCATAAAAAAAGTTTACAATCTTATTGATAGTCATCGGATAAACAGACAAATTAAAAAGTGTTCCAAGAAACATTCTAATTCTTTGTTGCTCAATACATTTATCCGATGACTACGATATTTTATTTTTTACAAATAGGTTTAGTAACCGTAAATTTCAGTTAATTTTTGTCCGAGAAGCGGACCTCTTAAATTTGTTGCAATAATTTTACCTTCAGGGTCAATTAAAAAGTTTGCGGGGATACCTCTTACACCGTAAACAGCAGCCGGTGCAGAATTCCAGTATTTAAGATCGCTTACGTGATTCCATTCGTCCAATCCGTCTGCATTTATGGCATTTACCCAATCTTCTTTTGTTCTGTCTAATGAAACTTGGTAAATCGTAAATCCGGATTTTTTATATTTTTTATAGTTCTTTACGATATTCGGATTTTCGGCACGGCAAGGACGACACCAAGAAGCCCAAAAGTCTAACAAAACATAATTTCCTCTTAAAGAAGAAAGTTTGATGTTTTTTCCGTCAGGAGCAGGTAAATCTATCTCAGGAGCTTTATTTCCGATGGTCGGCATAGGCGGATTATTCGCGATATAGTCGTGCAAACCTTTTACAAAGCTTGATTTCGGATATAATTTATATAAAGTGTCGTCAACTTTTGTAAATAATTCACGATTGTCATTTAGATTAAATACGCTCATATTTTTTCCGAATTGCTGGTATAAAGCTATAATTGAAGCAGTAGAAGAAGGATGTTCGTTAATAAAATGCTCAGAATATTTTCTGTGTTTCTCAAAAATGTTTTTTGAAGATTCATTTATCATTTTAACAAGACTGTCTAAATTTCCTTTTCCTTTTTCTGAAATGTAAATTCTGTTTAAAGAATCCAAAGCGTCAAAAGCCTTATCTAAATTATTGTATAGAGTTTGCAGCAATTTTGAATCTTTTGAACCTTCTACGGTATATGAAATTCTGAAATTTGTTGTATCTCCGTTAATTGTAATTTTGCTTAAAGAATCTGCAATAAAAATTATTTGACCCTTTTGTCCTTCTAATTGTAAACCGAACAATTCGGGAGCAGCAGTATGTTCTTTAAATTTGAAGTTGCCGTTCTTATCTGTTTTTACTGTATCTAAAGCAAGTGTGGTTTGCGGCAGAAATTTATTTAATATTAATTGTTTGTCGGCGGCATTTTTTATTTTTCCTGAAACTGTAAAACCTGATGTATCAGAATTTTTACAAGAAAATAATACCATAAAGGGAATAAGCACTAAAACTATTTTTCTCATTGTTTATATTTTTAGTCAAAACATAACCCTGATAAAAAATATAACTTCCGATTTTCAGGATTTATTTTGAGAATTTATATTATTAAAATTATTCTCGGAAGTTAAATAAGACACAAAAATAATAATATTTACGGATGAAAAAATACTAAATATAAGATTTGACAGTTTATTTTTCCGGATTTTTATCTTTTTCGGGAATCCGGCGTATTTTATAATTCAAATAGGCGACTAAAACTGTCATAACAGGGCTTATCAAATTAAAAAAAGCATAGGGTAAATAATCAACGGTAGCAACTCCGAGTACGCGTGCCTGCGTAGCACCGCCGGTATTCCATGGTATTAATACGGAAGTTACGGTTCCTGCATCTTCCAAAATTCTGCTGAGGACTTCCGGTTTTAAACCTTTTTCACGAAATGCTTTGTTATACATTCGACCCGGCACGACAATAGAAATGTATTGATCGGATGCCGTCGCATTAAAAAAAATACAGGAAGCTGCGGTTGAGGCAACTAATGAGCCTGTAGATTTTACATATTTCATTACCGATAAGGTGATTTTTTTAAGCATTCCGCTTGATTCCATAACTCCGCCGAAAACCATAGCCGATAAAATAAGCCAAATTGTTTTCAACATACCGGCCATTCCGCTTGTTCCGAATAAGTCATTAATACGTTGATTTTCTGTTATTATTTTAATATTTCCGTACATAGCTTTCATAACACTTACATATGATGCTTCGGCATAATTATCGGTAATTCCTGAAATATGTTTTATTATATCAGGTTGAAAAATTATTGCAAATAATCCGCCTGCAAGAGTCCCGAGTAACATTGAAGGTATCGGTTTTACTTTTTTTATGATAATAAAAATTAAAAATACGGGAACAAGAAATAACCAAGGACTTACATTAAAAGTTTGAGCTATAGCTGTTTGAACTTCTTTAACATCAGCTGCATTTGTATGAAAGTTATAAGTAAATCCGATGATAAGGAAAATGATTAAGGTTAATGACATTGAGGGGACGGTCGTAATCATCATGTAGCGAATATGTGTGTATAAATCGGTACCTGCCATTGCCGGAGCAAGGTTTGTGGTGTCGGAAAGCGGCGACATTTTATCGCCGAAATAAGCACCTGAAATAATGGCTCCTGCTGTTATCGAATCGTTAATACCCATAGCATGACCTATACCGAGTAAAGCAACACCTACGGTTGCAACTGTTGACCAAGAACTGCCGGTTGCTAATGAAACCAGGCTTGCAATAACAACCGTAGCAAATAAAAATATAGAAGGATGCAAGATATCCAATCCGTAATAAATAAATGCCGGAATAACACCGCTTAGCAACCAAGTTCCTGACAGTGAGCCGATTAAGAGTAATATTAAAATTGCAGGCATAGCTTTTCCTATGGTTTTAACAATGCGTTTTCGGAGTTTAAGCCAATTTATTCCGAGACGAAAAGCTATAACGGAAGCAAGCGCCGCTGCCATAAGCAGGGCAACTTGATTTGAACCGTCGAGGGTTTCGTCGCCCCATAAAATTACATTTAAGGATAGTAAAATAATCAGAAAAATAATGGGAATAAATGATTGCAGAAGGGTAGGAGATTTTTCGTTTTTGCTCATAATATTTTATAAAGTATATTACAAATCTATAAAAAATCGTTTAATAAATGATTTTAAATTCAAACAGTCATTCGAAATTGAAAAATATAAAATCTGTTCGATGTTTTATTAACTAAGTAATTTTGAGAATATGAACAAATATATAATTTTGCCCTATTGATATAGCCGGAAATAGGAAGCAATAACGGCATACGACAGAATAATTTAGGTCAAAAATATTTGCAGATTAAAAAATAGGTTTTATATTTGTTTTATTCTAAAAAATGGCAAAATGTTTAAGTGTTACAATACATTAAGTTCGTCTGCGATAATTGCCTGTTTACAGAGAGAGAGAATAGTAAAAATATTTACAAAAACTTCGCTGTTAATTATTTCCGATTATATTTTAATAATAAACATATTTTTAAATTAGGAAAGAACAAATTCGACCGGATTAAGCCGAGATATTTTATTATTTCGGCGAAAATAACGGATAAAAAATAGTTTTTTAAGAAACTATGTATTACAAACATTGAATTTCAAAATTTAAAAACTTCAAAAATGAAAAAATTATTTCTAACGATTTTATTTATATCAATATTTGCTTCTTTTGGTTTTGCAAATACTATAAAGGAATACAATATTAATAAAAACGAACAAGTTTATCAAACCCAAAAAAAGGTAACTGTACATTGTTCGGTGACAATAGACGGGCAGACATATGATGCATTTGGAAGCGGTTCAACATTTAGCCGTGCTGCAAAACGTTGTTTGAGACATTTAGCACATTTTTTATAATGGTACAGTTATAATAAGAAATCGGAAGTAATATATTTCTAACTTCCGGTTTCTTTAAGATGTTAATTGCAGAACAGAAATATTAATAATAACATAAGACAGAACAAATAAGATGAAGAAGCTATTTTTATTAAGTTTATTGTTTTGTGCATTACATATTAATGCACAAACTATAAAAATTGAGTATGAGGTAATTTTTAACAGAAATTCTGTTATGTTAAGTACCAAATCTGATTATTATTATATTCTAAGTAATAATAAATCAATTTATTATAATAACGGAGATAGTATTAATATATATACAAATATTGATGAAACTCCCGAAATAATCAGAAATAAAAAGGACATAAAGATATTAAAACTTGATGACAGTCATTATGCAAGTTTAATTCAAGAATATTTTTATAAAAATTACTTTCAAGATACTTTATTATATAACAGATATTATCAAATGAAACGAAAAAATATTGTTATAGGTGAATCTTTAAATATATTCAATTGGAAAATTATTCCGAAATCAGATACTGTAATAATAAACTACAAATGTAAAAAAGCAGTTGCAACATTCAGAGGAAGAGATTATGAGGCTTTTTTTTCTGAAGAATTAGCAAGTTTAGGAGGTCCTTGGAAATTTGATGGTTTACCCGGTTTAATTCTCTCGGTTCGAAGTAAAGATAATTACTTTATTATTAACTCTGTAAAATTATCAATATCCCCTAAATCTGAGGAGATTAATAACCCGTTCAAAAAAGAAAAATATATTTTTAGTTGGGAAGAATATAAAACAGATGTACATAACAGTATTGTGAAAACATTAAAAGCAGAAAAAGCAGATTTATTACCCGGCGAAAGTTCAGCCATACGTATAACAGATGAAATTGAAGATATTGGTTTTTATAGAATATCTACTGATGATTTTTAACCTCAGACTTTTTGTTTCAATTTCAATTTTATTATGTTACAAATTATCCTACAAAAATATCTGTTTATAATAATATTTTTGATTCTGTTCAAATTAGGGAATGCACAAATTATACAGGGGAAAATTGAAAGTACGGACAATAAAGCAATTGCTTATGCAAGTGTTTTAATAAAAAGCCTAAAAGACACAAGTAATATTTCGGAATATGTAATTGCAAAAAAAGGAACATATAAAATAAAACTTAATAAAAACTATGAAGGTATTTTAATTGAAGTAAAATCTATGGGATTTGAATCGGAAAGTTATCGAATAGAAGATTTGCAAGATAAAATATATACCATAAATTTCTCTTTAAAGATAAGCACGAAAAAAATTGAAAAAGTTGAGATAATCGGAAAAAAACCGGCTTTTTTTGTAAGAAAAGATACAGTTACTTATAATGTTGTATCTTATTTAGACGGTACGGAACGTAAAGTTGAAGATGTTATTAAAAAGTTGCCCGGAATAGATGTTGATAAAAGAACAGGAGAAATAAAATACAAAAATAAATCAATTGAAACCGTATTGCTTGATGATGATAATTTATTCGGGTATAATTACACAATCGGCACAAAAAATATTAATGTTAATATGCTTGAACAAGTTCAAGCAATAGAAAACTATTCGGAAAACCCTTTACTTAAAGGAATAAACAGCGAGGATAAAGTAGTTTTAAATTTAAAATTAAAAAAAAGGAAAATGGATTTTTCCGGAAATGCAAATTTAAGCGGAGGAATGTTTAACGATTTAATTCCTTCGTTATCTCCTGACATAACGACTCTCGGAATCACAAAAAATTATAAATCATTTACAATTTTATCATACAATAATGTTGGTATTAATAACACACCGTTTGATTATTTTGGATTTAGCCTTAATCCGGAACAAGTGAAAGAACAAAATTTTTATGCCGAAAAAATAATTCCGGAAACGAGTTTTTCAGATATTTTAGAAGACAGAACATATATTAATAATCAATATTTCGGAAGTCATAACTTTATTTTCAGAATAGGGAAACGTATAAAAATCAAATCTAATTTATATTATTTAAACGACAGAATTAGCAATACGGAAATCACAAAAAATCAATATTTTACGTCAAACGATACATTTTTTACATATGATAATAAAGTATTACAAAAATTACCTGTACAATATAGAGGAGATTTGAATATAAAAATTAATACATCAAAAACATCTTTACTTGAATATAATTGCAGGGTAAGACAAGAAAATATAAAAACATTTTCTTCCGTAGTGTCAAATAATAACAATACTTTTGAATCATTTCTAAAAACAGATGATTATTTTTTAAAACAGAAATTGCTGTACACACATAAAATCTCAACAAAAAAAGTAATACAAATTTCTGTTTTGAAAACAACCGACAATATTAAACAAAATTTAGAAATAAGTCCGGGAGTAATCGACAACTCAGGATGGGAAATACAAAACAGTAATATTCAGAAACATTACACAGAAGCAACAGCCGTTCTGTTAGGCAAAAAACGAAATAAATACAGCTTTTCTATCGGCGGTATTTTCAATAATAACAATATTCAAACAGAATTATCAGAATGGCAAAACAGCATTCCGACAATAAACTCTTACAAAAATAATATAAAATCTGGAGTAAAAGATTTCTATCAATCCGGTTCATACAGCATTGATATTAAAAAGTGGAGATTTTCTCCGGCTTATTCGATAAATTACTTAATTCAGGAAAGAAATGATATAATATCTGATACCGTCAAAAGTAAAACAAACTTTATCGGGAAGCCGAGTTTGAAAATAAAATATCTAATAAATGAATATTCCTTTTTACTGTGGACAGCAGGCTGTGATAAATACGCCGATACAGAAAAGCATTTATTCCTGTTTCCCGTTTTAATTGATAATCGAACAGTTATAAGTAATTCTTTTAATTTAGAATTAAATAAAATAATTAATTACGGTTTTAGTTATTATTATAATAATTTATATAATTTGTTAAGATTAAAAGTAGGAATAAATTACCGTAAAAATACAGGAAATTACTTCACAGATGTTTCTGTTAATGAAAATATAACTCGTGTTAATTATTTTTTTCTGAATCAAGACAACAATAATTGGGCTTTTAATTTCAACGTGTCTAAATATATTTCTTTTATTGACTCTAAATTTGATTTATCATCTGACTATTCAATTTTACAATACAATAATATTGTAAACAACTCTGAATTAAGAAATAATATAAATCATATTTTAAATACTAAACTAAGAATAGGAACTGCTTTTAGCGGGTTTATAAACTTTACAAACGAGTTTGTATATAATACATCAAAATCAAAAAGTGAACAAGGAAATGTATTTATTATTAGTTCGGTAAATAACACCTTTAACATACGGTTGACATTTTCAAAAAGATTTTTTGCTTTAATTACTGCAGATTATTTTTTACCGGATATCAGAAAAAACACTAATAATTACTTTTTTCTTGATACTGATATAACTTTTATTTCTAAAAATAAAAAGTCCGAGTTTAATATTACGGGAAAAAATTTATTAAATAAAAATAACTATGAACAAATACAAACTTCTGATTATTATGTAAATGTTTATAAAACAAATATTCTGCAAAGATATATTATGGTTACATATTCGTACAATTTCTAAATGAGTATTGTTCAAGCTGAAAACTTTGCCGAAATTTCAAATTTCGGCAAAGTTTGCGGAGGGAGAGTATTTTTTATTCGTTTATCATATCAAAAACAGCTTTTGTAACGTTCATTGCACCTTCGGCAATATCGGCAATTGTGGCATCAAGCATATAACACGGTGTAGTGGCAACTTTATATGTTTTATCAACAACGACTTCGCCGTGATTTGTAATTTCGTGCTTCGAACCCATTTTTTCAACGGCATCTGCAGTGTCTTTATCTTGCCCTATTGTTACGCTTACGCCTTCGAGAACTTTTGCAACCACCACCGGCGAAATACATAATGCACCAATCGGCTTGTTTTGAGCAACGGCATCTCTTATTGCGTTTTCAAGCTCGGGAATAACGGTGCAATTTACTCCGTCGAAAGCAAAAGACGATAAATTTTTGGCAACACCGAAACCTCCGGGCATCATCAAGGCATCAAATTCTTCCATATTCAGCTCCGAAAGCGGTTTTATATTTCCGCGAGCAATGCGTGCGGCTTCAATCATTACATTGCGCTTTTCGTTCATTTCTTCTCCGGTAATGTGGTTAATTACGTGATGTTGCTCAATGTCGGGAGCAAAAATTTGATAAGTTCCGCCGTTTTTTACTACGGCATACATCGTCATAGTTGCTTCATGGATTTCGGCACCGTCGTAAACGCCGCATCCGGCAAGAATAATTGCTGTTTTGGGTGATTTGTTCATAATATTAAGATTTAAATGTTTTTAATTATTTTTGTAATAAAATTTCGGACAAACAAGATAACTAAAAAAAATTAAAAATGAAAACAAAAATTATATTATTTGCGGTAATTGTTATTTTTTCTTCGTGTTTAACAATTAAAAATAAAACGATTACGGATGACAGAACACAGAGGAAAGAATTGATAGGAACGGTTACGCGAAAAGGATTTCAAAAATCGGAATTTAAAGATTGGTTTAATAAAGGATATTCGGAATATGTGCCGGATAAAGATGTTATAAATAAACTGAAAGACGTAACATTATATAAAGGTGTGAAGATAAAAACAGTATTCGGGACTTGGTGCGGCGACAGCAGAAGAGAATTGCCGAGATTTTATAAAATAACGGACGAAGCAAATATTCCCGAAGATATTATTGAATTAATCGCTGTTGACACGGAAAAGTCTTCGGGAAATAAAAATCTTGAAGAAATAAAATTTACGCGAATTCCCACCTTTATTTTTTACAAGAACGGAAAAGAAATCGGTCGAATAGTTGAAAGTACGAAAGAGAGTTTGGAAAAAGATATGCTGAATATTTTATTACAAGGTGAAAAATAAAAAAGAGCCGAAAAAACGGCTCTTTTTATTGATAAATACGTTTAAACAAATAAAGGATTTTTTCTGTAAAAAATTTCCTTGATTTTTTCGTCCAATTCATCAATTGAAAAGGGCTTAATAATTATGTCGTCAAAACCTTCATCCTTGTACGTTTGATTAAAGTCCGAAGAAAAATCACGGTTAATCATTGCCATCACAGGTATTGTATTTATCGGGTAATCTAATTTTCTTCTTATGTGTTCAATAGTTTCAAAACCGTCAAATCGAGGAAGTTCCAAATCAAGCAGTAAAAGATTAAAAGTGTTATTTTTTAAAAATAAAATGACATCATAACCGTTATCAGCAGTTTCATATTCCCAACCGAGCATTTTCAGAATTTCAACCATTATTTTTCTGCTTGGTTCAAATCCTTCCGCTAATAAAATGCGTTGATTATTCTCATTATTATTTTGATTTTCCACTTTGATTTTTTTTATTCTTATATGAGCATATTTTATGCCGTAATTTGCTTTGTACACTTTGCATTACTATACATTCTGTAAGGTTAAACTGACATTAATAAAATCAAAATTGACCTTTGATTCTTAAATATAGTTTATAAAAATTTGATAATAAAGAGTATAAAAAAATGTTAAAAAAAAAGGAAAAAAATATCTTTTAAAAAAGGAAAAAAACTTCTGTAATAAATAAATTTTGTCAAAATATAATTCATTTATAAATTTACATGTTCAAAACAAAGTATTATATATTTGTATAATCATAATTTTTACTTTATTTTTACAAAATCAGTATAAAATAAATTTCCTGCAAAGACAATTTCCGGGAAAGGTTCAAGACATTGAAAAAATAAAATTTACGCAGATGAAAAATAAAAGTCTTTCTACATTCATTTTTATTTTTATAATTACATTTTTCGGCACAAAATTATATGCGCAAGCACCAAAAATGATTCTGGTTGAAGGAGGAACATATACAATGGGATCTAATTCAGGTGTTCCCGAAGAAAAGCCGGCACATAAAGTTACGGTTAATTCTTTTTATATCGGAGAACATGAAGTTACGGTTGTGGAATATAAGAAATTTGCTTCTGCTACCGGCAAAAAATTACCGGAACCTCCGGATAAAGAATGGATGGAGTCTCATAAATATACACAAATGTTTTATGTTTCATCCGGAAAACAATGGTGGGGTTGGGAACCGAATTTTCCGATGCAACATGTAAACTGGTATGATGCTGCGGAATATTGTAATTGGTTGAGTAAACAAAACGGTCTTGAAAAGTGTTATGTGAAAAATGCAGACGGCGGTTGGGATTTTGACCGAACAAAAAACGGCTATCGTTTACCTACAGAAGCAGAATGGGAATTTGCGGCAAGAGGAGGGCTTAAAAGCGGAAAATATAAATATAGCGGCAGTGACAATATAAATGCTGTTGCTTGGTATGATGAAACTTCAAAATTGTCAGGACCGAAAAATGTAAAAACAAAAGATCCTAACGAACTCGGAATTTATGATATGAGCGGAAACGTTTGGGAATGGTGCAGCGATTATTATCAAACAAGTTATTATTCGAAATCACCGGAAAATAATCCCTTTTGTGCTACTCCGATGCCGTATCGTGTAATCAGAGGCGGTTCGTGGCATTATCGTGCCGAACTTGCTCAAGTTACAAGCCGAGACGGACCGAAAGCAGGAATGTCAAATTATAATTACGGTTTCAGATTAGCCAAAAATAAATAAAATTTTTAAAAGCGATTCTTAACCGAATCGTTTTTTAATATGATGTATGTATGATAAAAAAAAAGATATATTATGTTTTTTTAAGCTTTTTTTTTGTTTTCACTTTGGTCTCTTGTCATAAAAATCAAAAAGATGCAGAGTTGGCTTTATTATCTGCATACCTTGAAAAGCACAATATAACAGAAGATCCTACGGCTGACGGGCTTTACGTAATTAATACCGGCTTTTCGACTACTGTAAGTCTCAAATCAGATTTTCCGAAGAAAGGAGATACGGTAATAATTATTTATAAAGCTTATCTGTTGTCGGATACATCCATTGTTTTTGATGAAAAAACCATTAATAATCCTGCTCACTATGTTTATTTAATCGATAAAGTTATTCCGGGCTGGGAAGAAGCTGTAGGACTAATGAAAAAAGATGCTCCGGCATTAATTATTATGCCTTCTGACTTGGCATATAAAGGAAATCAAACCGGAATTATTCCTCCGTTTTCTACCTTGATTTTTGAAGCCAGAATAACAGATATTAAAAAACCGTAAAATTTATTCGGATAAACAAAATGAAGAAAGTTGTGATAACAGGACCTGAATCGTGCGGAAAAACAACTTTAACAAAAGATCTTGCCGTTTTTTTTCATTCAAAATATTATTCTGAATATGCCAGAGAGTATACAGAAAATTTGAATCGGAGATATACTTATGATGATGTTGTGAAAATTGCAAAACAGCAAATAAATGAATTAACCGAAATTCAAGAAGTAAAAGACAGCAAATTCGTATTTTATGATACCGGATTAATTATTACAAAAGTTTGGTTTGAATACGGATTTAAAATAGTTCCCGAATTTTTGCTGAGAGCATTACAAGAAATTAATGTTGATTGTTATTTATTATGTTATCCGGATTTGCCTTGGGAGGCAGATTCAGTAAGAGAGAACGGCGGGGAAAAAAGATTTGAATTATTCGAAAGATATAAACAAGAAGCAGAAAATTATAAATTTAACTATTTTATTATAAGAAATAAGGGAAAACAGCGTTTTATTTCTGCCAAAGAATATTTATCTTCGGCATATTGTTTGTAGTTTATTCAGAAACTTAAAACTTAAATCAAACGTAAATTTAAATTAAAACACAATGAAAAACTTTTTTAAATTATTATTTCTGACAGCAATCCTAACTGTGTCGGGATACTTTTTTCCGAATCAAGCTAAAGCACAAGTTACATACAGTGATAATATGGATCAAAATCGATTAGTTTATTGGTTTTATGTCAGTGTAAGAGAAAAGGAAGATTCTGAAACAGGTTATGTAAGTTATGATTTGCAATTGAAAGGAAACAAAATTCAACACGGCAGCCAAAAAGATTATGATAAGAATTTATGGAAATATCTCGGGAACGGACAAAAGATGGCTATCGGACCTTTTAACGAATATGAAGAAGCTAAAAAAGGCTTTTTATTTTATAAAATACAAGAGAAACCCCATGAATTAGATACCGCTGTTTATGATAAAAATCAAACAATATTTTGGTTTGTTTTGCATGTTAACCGAAGACCTCGTTCAAAATCATATCAGTTGGTAAGAAAACCGGGTGCAATTGCTTCGGGAACGTATCATGATTTTGATGTTTTCTTAAAAGAAAATTTAATGATGCGAGTAATGACTGTAGGCCCGTTTAATTATATGCCCGAAGCCGAAGAAGCAAAAAGAATATACAGATTGCATTAAAAAATGTATAATTCCAAAGATTTTATTCTGCGAGGCAGTTCAACGCTTTTAATGAAGGAACATTAATATCAAGCATATTATTTGTACAAGAATTATTTCATACAAAAATAAAATATCACGGAGACGATGCAATTTTTGTAATAAATGCCAACCGAAAATATTATATTGAAAACAATATCATAACCGGTTTTGTAAGAAAAGGACATGCAGGTAAATACGAAGTTAACTTAAAGCAAATTCCCGGAAGCATTAGCATAAAATGTGCAACGGAACCGGAAGGAGCTTTAGGAATGCACAAAAATAACTATAACCTGCAACGAATAAATGTCCGAACTTAAAAAACGGAACTACTTTGGATATTTTTCGGTATTAGCTTCGCTGAGCCATTCGGTGTTCATACTGTGAATACTGTTGAAATAGGGGAACGAAGAAAACAGTCAAAAGAAATATCTCTCAGAGCATAAATTTTTTTAAACAGGGTTTGCTGAAAAGCTCACAGGTTGCATTAGATTTCAGGTTTCTCGTTTGAAGTCGTATATAAATACTACGAAATAAGAGAAATTTGAAAGATGATGTGCCTGTGGGCAGCTAAAATATTTTACGCGAATGCAGGGAAATAGGGTGAAATGAATTAAAAACCTTGCACTTGTATATGTAAATAATCTTGCAAGTAACTAAAACACAGATATGTTAGAATTTTTAAGCAAGCCCTAAATATTAATTGTTGTATGTGATAATTGCATCTTGATTTTGGTACGAAGTCAAGCCTGCCTTACTTTTATTGGATTTTTGTCAAATCCTGTAAATTTCCTTTGTGTTAATTAAAAAATCAGCTCAAAAATTTGAACTGATTTTTTAATTTTTTTGCATTTCCTGAATGTCCCATGCCGGTTGCACAGATACTGAAACGGGTTCAGTATGACAAATCAGTTTTTTTAGACAGCCACTGCTTTTAAATAGCTTCAGTTTCAACAACTTTTGCCAAAACATCGGCATAAGGAATAAATAAGAATTTTCTATCTTCAAATTCAATCTCATTCCCTGAAAATTCTTTGTACAAAACTGTATCTCCTACTGCAATGCCCGGATTTTCAATGTTTCCCAGAGCAATAACTTTTCCTGTAAGTTCTTTTTCTTTTGCAGAATCCGGAATAATAATTCCGCTTGCTGTTTTTCGTTCGCCTTTTTGTTCTGCCGGTTCTAATAAAACATTTTCGTTTAAAGGTTGTAATTCTCTCATTTTTATATTATTTAATTGTTATTAATATTTATTATTTAATTTGTTATAAGCCTAATAATTTATCAATTTTTACTTTGTCGAACCCAACTATAACTTGTCCGTTTATAATACTTTGCGGAACACCCTGTTGTCCGCTCTTTTTTACCATATTTTCAGCTGCTTTTTGGTCTTTCGACACATCTATGTCTCTGAATTTAATATTATTATCGCGAAGATAGTTTTTTAATCTGTTACACCATGAACATGTAGGTGTGGAATACACAGTTACACTTTTACGGGTTTTCTCACTTCCGGAATTTGATGCTGTGTAAAATGAATCGGAAAATAATGTCGAATAATATGATACGTCATTACATCCTTTATATATACCTTTAAATTCAGAGTTTTCAAATTTAAGTAATGAAGGAACAGAAGTAACGGAATATTCGGGATGAATATCACGAACATTGTTAACATCGGCAACAAAAACATTAGTGTTCTTACTTATTTTATGAATTGCTTTCGCAATACTTCTGTGAGCACAATTACTTTGTTCCGAATTTGTTTTATAAATCAACAACCAAAAATCAGTTTGATTTCTTATTTTCTTATTAAAATCTTGTAGTGAATTTACTTGAGTCATCATTTTTTAAGGTTTCAAATCCTATCGGTATTTTACAATTGGTATGCCGGAGATAAAAAAATGAATAAATGACAGTCTCTCTAAACAATTAAAACTGAAAAGTTAAAAGTCAGATATTCTACTATTTGATTTTAAAGCTGTTAGCAATTTTAGTTTATATTCTTTCAGAATTATTCTTTTTAAAATATTTATGCCGGAATGACTGAATTTGTCATAAAAAAACCGCTGAATGTTCAGCGGTTTTTTTAATTTAAACCGGATAAATGCTTAGAATGTAATTTTTACACCTGCATTAAAGGTTCTCGGTAATCCGAGATAAACTTCAGCAGAGTTAACAGTATGAGAAAATCTGTTATCATCTCCGTAAAAACCGTTGTATCGACTGTTATCGACAGCATCTTGGATATACATTGTATTAAGCAAATTAAAAACATGTGCGAAAACCTCAACACCTGTTTTTCCTTTTAAGGGGAGTTGGTATGAAAAGTGCATGTCTGCAACAAAATATGAAGGTGTTAACCAAACCTGTTTCTTATCATTTTCGTTTGTTCTTGAAAACGGATCCCAGGCTGCATAATGCTTACTGTAGTTTCTGGCATCAAACTGTATTCGCATTCCGTTTATAGGAACAATGGTTAACATACCGCCGAAAGTTGTCTGTGGGGCATCTCCGACTTTTAAACCTTTAGTATAAAAATTATATGTTTCATCAGTTGCGGCTCCGCCGGTATAATCTTTATAAACTCCGGATACATCATTAAGATATTCCCATTTGCCTATTGAAGCAATTGCACCTATTGCAATATATTTTACCGGGTGATAATTACCTTCAAATTCAAATCCTTGATGTAATTGATCCATTCCGTTAACAAAAATATAACCTTCCGAGCCGTCTTGATTTACAACTCCGATGTTTAAAGCTCTGTTAGCCCAAAGTGTATGATAATAATTTAATTTTACATCAATATTTCTTGTCGGGGTTTGGTAATTAACACCAAATTCGTAAGCATTGAAAATTTCATTTTGAACTTCATCTGCAACGGTACCGTCTCTGTCACTTATTATATTATCAAAAATCGGAGCTTTTGAAATATATCCGTAGTTTCCGAATATACTAAAACCGGCTATCGGTCGATAACTTACACCGCCCTTAATTTGATAACCCGGTAATTTTTTTGTTTCAGCAAAAAGCTCTTTACCGTCAGTTCCTTTTCTGAAATGATTCGTATAAGTATAACTTATGTATGAATTGCCGAATGTTCCGTATGCCGTAAATTTATCCGTATTATATTCTGCTTGTGCAAAATAACCTATCCAGTCAACAGTATTTGTAAAATTATAGTCAATTTTATCTCCTAATACTTTGTTGTAGTTTGAAGGACTGTCAAATTCATTTCCGTCATAAAAGAAGAATTTTCCGCCTACTAAATCTCTCACTTCTCTGAAGTGGTCAATGTTTGCTGTTCTCCAGTCCACCCCGATTTGAGCCTTAAATTTATCACTTAACAGAAATTGTACTCTTGAAATTGCACCTACAGTCCATTGTTGATTTACGCTGTTTCTTAAAATACCGTATGCTGTATCGGTTGCTGTGTTATTGCTATATGTTTCATCCCAACTCACAAACCTTGAAGGACTGTCATATATACCTGCATTATAGTTCCATCTCATACTTCCGTATGTTCCTGATCCTCCGCCTTTTCCTCCGGAATAATATAACGTTGTATATTGTTTTACTTTAGGAGACCATGTAGCATACCAGTTAAGGTTTGTAAGCGGTTTATGATAGAAGTTTTCTCTTTCATTAATAAAATCTTTACTGAATCTGTCATGCTCTTTACCGTTCCACCATTGTTTTCCGTTATAATCAACGCTTATGGGACTCCAATTTTCATTATAATAACGCCCGCCCTTGGCTTTACCGGTAAAACCGGGGTATAAAATGTTTGCATCAGCTTCGGGATAAGCCAATAAAGTGCTGTCATCAGCACCGAGTTCTTTGGCATAGTCATGACTGTATGCCGCAACATTTTGTTTGTAAAGGTTTTGTCCGTGTCGTTGAGGAGCACCTAAGACAAATAATTCTAATTTATGATTCTTATTAACTTTATAGGTTGCTCCCATATAATAAGCCCATGCTTTTGTCCAGGTTTGGTCAATAACACCGGAACCTTGTTTTCCGACTAAACTAACGCTTAAAGCAAATTTATCGTTAATCAAACCGGTATTTCCGTTTAAAGACATTTTCATAAAATTACCGGAACCGTATTCTAATTTAGCAGAACCGCCGGCTTTTTTATCGGCAGGACTTGTAATAATATTCATTGTACCTCCGACGGAAGGTGTTGCTAAGTTAACGGCACTTAAACCTCTTTGCATTTGGATAGAAGAAGTTGCATCAGCAATACCGTCCCAATTTGACCAATATACCCAACCGTTTTCCATATCGTTAACCGGAACACCGTTAAGCATAATAGCAACGTTTCTTTGATTGAATCCTCTTACATTAATACGTGCATCTCCTGCACCGCCTCCGCCTGCAGTAGCATAAACTCCGGGTGTTTGGTTCATAATCAAGGGAATGTCTCTGGAACCGAGTTGTTGTTCAATTTCTTTTTTTGTAACATCAGAAAATGCTACCGGTGTTTCTCTCTCTTTTGCACGGTCGGCAACAACAAATATTTCTACCAATTCTGCATTCTCAGGTTTCAATGTAACATCAATTGTTCCTGCTTTTAAGGCAACTTCTTGTGTAGCCATTCCTACATAAGAAAATACCAGAAACTGAGTACCTGCAGGAGCTTCAATTTTATATTTCCCGTTAGAATCAGTAATCGTTCCGACGGTGGTTCCTTTTACCATAACGGTTACACCGGGTAGTACAGTACCGTCGTCAGTAGTTACAATACCGTTTACACTTATTTGGGCAAAAGTAAATGCCGTAAAAAAAACAAATGTAAATAATAATAAAAACTTGTTTAAGTCTCTCATAATCAATTAGTTTTAATTTATAAACATTTAAAATAATCAATTGCAATTTAATATAAAATTTTTAAATAATAAAATTTTTATAGGTTAAGTTTTTAACATAAATTTTTTGAAAGATTTTTATTAAAAGACAAAAAAATGATGTTTTACAATATAAGCATACATTTAAATGAAGAAAATATATTAACTTCGCATCTCTTATACTTAATATTTATTAATAATTAAAACAGTTGTTTTATGAAAAGAAATTTATTTACTTTTATGCTTTTACTTATTCTGAGCGGAATAAGTACTGGTATTGTTGCACAACAAACTGTAAAAGGTGTTGTAACAGATGCCGGGGACAGCACACCGATTCCGGGTGTAACAGTTATGGTAAAAGGAACTGATATCGGAACAAATTCAGATATCAACGGTAACTATAAAATTAATGTTCCTCAAGGTAAAAATTATCTTGTTTTTTCATATGTCGGGATGAAAACTCTTGAAATGAAAATTACGGGTTCCGAAATGAATGTCGCATTATCTCCGGAGAATGAAGAAATAGCGGAAATTATGGTTATTGCGAGTTTTGCTAAAGACAGGCATACACCTGTTTCTTTTTCAACAATTTCACCTGAAATAATTAACGAAAAACTAGGAACCCAAGAATTTCCGGAAATTTTAAAATCTACACCAAGTGTTTATGCAACCAAAGAAGGCGGAGGCTATGGTGACAGTCGTATAAATTTAAGAGGTTTTGATTCCAATAATATTGGTGTTTTAATCAACGGTGTTCCGGTAAATGATATGGAAACCGGAAGAGTATATTGGAGTAACTGGGCAGGTTTATCTGACGTAACTCGAACTATGCAGGTTCAAAGAGGTCTCGGAGCTTCAAAACTGGCTATTTCATCTGTCGGCGGTACAATTAACATTATAACAAAAACAACCGATGCTAAAAAAGGCGGTTCAGTTTATCTCGTAACCGGTAATAACGGATACAGCAAAACTGCATTCACTTTATCAACAGGTTTACAGGAAAACGGTTGGGCTGTAACTGTCAGCGGAAGTAAGACGCAAGGCGACGGTTATGTTCGCGGAACAAACTTTAAAGGATACTCGTATTTTTTTAATGTGTCAAAACGATTAACCGATAACCAAACATTGGCATTAACAGCTTTCGGAGCTCCGCAATGGCATAACCAAAGGAGTTCGCAACATTATATCAGTACGTATTTAAGTAAACCCGACGGAGTTTTGTATAACTCAGATTTCGGATACAGAAACGGAAAAGTTTACGGAGGCAGCCATGCTTTTAACGAATATCATAAACCTCAAATTTCATTAAATCACAATTGGCACATTAATTCTGTAACCAATTTATCTACTGCATTATATGCATCCAAATCTACCGGAGGCGGAAGACGTATTTCCGGACCGCAATCAAATTTATTGACATTTCAATATCCTTCGGGAGAACCAAATGCCGAAACTTTGTTAACTCCTGACGGGCATTTAGATTATGATTCAGTTATGAAAATTAATCAATCTTCAAATACCGGTTCACAGGCGATTGTTGCTATGTCAAATAATTCCCATGATTGGTACGGAATTCTTTCAAGTTTAAATACTAAAGTCGGAGATATTAACATTACAGCAGGTATAGACGGAAGATATTATAAAGGATACCACTATCAAGTGGTTGACGATTTACTCGGCGGGAAATATTTTTTGGACGGAGCAAATGTAAACAGAGATGCCGGAACACCTTTGTATAAAGGTGATAAATTTGCATATTATAATTTGGGAGAAGTTCTTTGGGAAGGCTTTTTTGCACAAGGTGAATATGTTGCCGAAAGTTTTTCCGGTTTTGTGTCCGGTTCTGTTTCAAACAGTTCATACAGAAGAACAGATTATTTTGCCTATACTCCGGAAGAAGGTCAAGTAACCGACTGGATTAATTTCCTGGGATACAGCGGTAAAGCAGGTGTAAATTATAATATTAACGAACATCATAATATATTTGCAAACGGAGGTTATTTTACACGTGCACCATTTTTTAAATATGCTTTTATAGGCTATACAAATACGTTTAATGAAGGGGCTAAAAACGAACGTGTTTTATCAACCGAATTAGGATACGGTTATCGCTCCGTAAAAGTTAATGCAAATGTGGCTTTATATCGTACAAAATGGATGGATAAAGCTTTAACCAGATCATTAGGACAGGAAACGGCTAATATTACCGGTTTAGATGCACTGCATCAAGGCGTTGAAGCTGAATTAACCTAT